>NZ_QTQN01000031.1:0-88796 GCF_003853755.1 Burkholderia sp. Bp8984 | reverse complement strand
TCGAGCCTGGCTGGATTCCGATAATATCGACGCGAGACTCACTGCTTGACTGGCTACAAAATTCCGCCGCAGGTCAAGGCTCGGTGAGGAGAGAGGCAGTCTTGTTTAGGTTGGCGAAGCAGGTTGTGTGACGTCGACGCAAACGGTCGCCTGATGAAGCGTGTCGCGGGGGAAAGCGAGGAGCGGTTTGTTTACGACCGGAGCGGCAGGCTGATCGAGGCGGTGAACCGATACGGCGCGTGCAGTTCTTCTTGGATCCGTCGGCAATCTGGTGCACGAACATCACGCCTACGATTGGTTCGGCGAGCGGCGTAGCTGCGTCGGGCGCCACGAGTACGACGAGCTCGGCAACCGACGACGTACCGTGCGGCCGGACGGGAATGCTGTTGCCAAGGCAAACGGTAAGGGCTATCAAGGCGATGACGTGTACAACTACATCATCGGGTCGTCCAAGCGATCGAGGCCCGGTGTTGACAAGATGACGATCGGGGATCGTGACTGCGATAAGGTACTTAGCGATGCGGGAATTTAATTCGAGGGATTTGGATGCATTGGATTTCGAGAGTGTTCGAAGTGCATTGCTCGCGGGGGAGGGTGAAATTTCCCTCGAAAAAGTCGTCCGTATACCGGAGGCTGATATTTTGTGTTGTACGTATAAGGGTAAAGGTTTCAATGTGAAATTTGATTTGGATTACGGAGTTTCCATTGAGGCGGTGAGCGATTTTTCTGTTGATGAGCTCGAGGGCATTGCTCGAATTTTGACGAGGTAGACGATGATGCAATCGGAATCGCGTCAAAGGACTTCAGAGCGAGTATTGGCTGCAGTGGAGCCCGTCCGCATTTCTCGTGGGCGGGGCGATTGAACAACGGATCATCCATGCCTGCGTGACTGGTTTGCCGAGCAAGATGGCAAGCTGATTCATGGACGATTTCGCGTCGAAAGCAGCCCGCACGGCTTCGCCAGTATGTTGCACAGCGCGCGGTCGATGACTGCCTCGTTGAACGTCAGCATCGGATCCTGTGCCTCGGCCGGTGTCGTCGCCCGTTGACCAACCGGTCCCCTCACGCCTTCGGAATTGGCATAATTGCGATCGCTGACATAATCACCGCGGCGCTGGCACTTTCGTTCATCTGCCGCATTGACGTTCCGGCGCGTTGACTCCAGTCCCGTTACCACCGCAATACCCATGTCGACCATCACCGCGACCACCGCGTCGCTGAAACACATTCTCGAACACCCCGGCGATTTCTCCGGTTGGCTCTGCCTGCCGCCGATGCCCTGGACGCTCGATACAGAGGGCGCATTCACCGAAGACGCCAACGACCCCGAAGCCACCACGCCGCCCGCTACCGCACCGCAACCCGGCTGGCGCGTCACGCTGAATAGCGCGACGATCGAGGACATCGTGATCAATGCGCATGACCAGGTCGACGAACCGAGCGTCGCGCAATTGTTCGACGCGTTCGTGTTCTACGTCGACAACGGGGAATTCATTCTGCTCTGACGACGCACGACGACGCGCCCCACGCACCACAGTAAAAAAGGACCGCCGAGCGGTCCTTTCTTCACGAAGCGTCAACATCCGAACGAAGCCTGCCCCTCAAGGCAACGAAATCGTCAAATTCGCCGACTCCGGCCCGACCTTGATCACCTGCGAATAAGGCGCCAACGCCTGCAGCGTCTTGTCCTTGAGATAGGTATTGAGCCCGAGATACCCGAGCAGGGCCACCAGCGCAAACACGGCCCCGATCGCCCAAACCGGCACCTCCCGCTTCAGCCGATGCGCGATCTGATCCGGCAGCGGCCAATGCGGCGCAAATGCCGCCCGCTTGCCCTTCATGTGCGCGATCTCATCCCCCAGCCGCGCGGTCAGATACGCGAGCTTCTCCGGCCCCTCGAGCAGATACTTGCCCTGGAACCCGAGCAGCAGGCACATATGAAACACTTCGAGCGACTGCAACCGCGCCGCGCCTTGCGCGCGACATTCCTCGAGATACTGAAAGAACTTCTCCCCCGCGAGTTGCTCGCCGAACAGCACGAGCTGCAGCGGCCGGCGTTCCCAGTCGGTGCGGATCTTGAACTGCGACGACAGCACCATTTCATCGACCGCCGCGCAATACGCGAACTTCGCGCCATACACGTCCTCGGCCGGGATGTTCAGCTTCTTCGCGCCACGCTCGAAATCCGCCAGAAACTCCTGGATCTTCGTGCTGAACTCGCTCGCGCTGTCCGGCTCGCGGCCGTTCTTGAGCAGGAACAGCATGAAGAACCCGTCGTACAGCAGGTCGAGCAGCGAACGGGCCTGGAACGCGGCGTCGGTCGACGCCGGGGTATGCAGCGGGGCCGGCGCGTTGTCGCCGAACAGGGAAGGCGCGTAGCTCATGATGTGACCGCGATCAGTTCGAATTTCAGGTCATTGATGCCAGTCGGCGCGTAGATCATCGCGGACTGGGCCTGCAGCATGCGCTCGTACAACGCGCCGCGCGAGTCGAGCTGGAAATAGCATGCACCGGGCCGCACCGGAATCGCGGGCGGCACCTGCGGCATGTACGACAGCCGCACGCCGGGCATTGCCGACAGCACGAGCTTGTCGACGTCGTCGGGAGCGCCGACCTTGAAGCGCGCCGGCACCGCATCGATGAGCTCGACGTTCGGCATGTCCGCTGACACCGCGAGATAGAACTCGGTCTTGTCGTCGATCTTGCCCGAATCGAGGCGGCCGAGGTGGAACGACGGACGCACCTCGTCGAGCGTGATCGCGAAGTAGCGCGTCGAGATCACGGTGTCGAGCAGCTCGCGCAGCATCAGGTCGAGACGCGCGAAGCTCGGACCCGGATCGTCATGGCGATACACGGGCAGGTCGGCGAGCGTGTAGCCCTTCGAGAACGTCATCAGCTGCCCCGCGAGGCGCAGCAGTTCCTGGAACAGCCGCTCCGGATGCAGCGCCGCGTGCTGGTGCAGGTGCGCGAGCGTCGCGAACGCGGCATTCGCCGTGTGCAGCAGCCAGAACGACGCGATGTCGCCCGAGCGGAATTCGATGATGTTCTTCGACGGTTCGCGGTGAAAACCGTACAGCGCGTTCACCTTCGCCTGCAGCGCGTCGACGAGCTGGCGCAGCCGCTGGTGCAGGATCGGCGACGCGTCGATCGCGAGGCACGGCGGCACGAAGCTGTCGTCCATCTCGAAGCCGGACGTCGCGGTGCGGCGCACGCGCACGAGCGGCACCGACAGAAGCTGGTCGCGCGGCTCGCTGTGCGCGATCAGCTTGACCTGCGTCTTCAGGAACGTGATGTCGGCTTCGGCGGCGTCGGTGAAGTTGTCGGCGACGCTCGTCTGCTCGCTGACGAAACGCGTCATGAAGCCGGCGGCCGGATCGTCGCTGTAGTTGGTGCCGTTCTCGCGCAGCGGGTGCAGCGCGAGGTAGAACACGAATTCGTTGATGCCGTCGGGCAGCGTGTCGAGCGCGATCGGCGGAGGCAGGTCGTCGGCCTGCGGCGCGGCGTAAAGCGCGCCGTCCGGAAACACGAGCGCGAGCTCGGCCACGCGCAGCACGTTGCTGCCGAGCGCATCGCGGTCGATGCGCACCGAGCGCACGCCCCAGTTGTACGGCTGGATCGCCTGGATGGATTCGAACAGGCGCGCCTCGTGGTACGCGTCCTGCCGCTGAAAGTGTTGAGGCCGGAGGAACAGCCCTTCCCCCCACAGCACCTTGGCCGAATAACTCATGTCAAATCCGGTTAATGTCGCGTTGCGATGTAATCGATTTGTTCGTGCCCGAATTAATCGCCATTTTGTTAACTCTTGTTAAATGACATTCGTGCGTCATGTTTAACCGCAGGTCACCGACGAAAGCAAATTCAGCGGTTGCGAAGGCGCACCCTGTTGCGGTGCGATGACAGAGCCGTCGGTGACCGTCATCGCGCAATTATGCAGGCCGATGATTATGCCGGATTTCTCCGACTTTGCCGGGTCGAACGTCAGTTTCCACCGCTGGATTGCGGGATCGCGGAACAGCGCGACGATGCCGAATGCCTGCGCTTCGCGCGACAGCTTTTCGGTTGCCGTATAGCGCTGGCCCGGAATCAGCGTGATTTCACGCACGTTCAGCAGATCGGCGCCCAGCGCGGCCTTTTCCTTGGTCGGATCGGTGAATGCATCGAACGGCGCTTGCTGGAACGAAGTCGGATCCTTCAGCGCGTAAAGCCTGACCACTAACGCGAGCGG
The DNA here is from genome assembly GCF_003853755.1 of Burkholderia sp. Bp8984. Taxonomy (NCBI): domain Bacteria; kingdom Pseudomonadati; phylum Pseudomonadota; class Betaproteobacteria; order Burkholderiales; family Burkholderiaceae; genus Burkholderia; species Burkholderia sp. Bp8984. Next base: position 84,571 of record NZ_QTQN01000031.1, on the reverse strand, counting down.
CTTGTGATCGTTCGCGGCATTGAGGTTCGGCGCGGCGGCGAGCGTGAGCCCGATGTTGCGCGGCGGTTTCTGGGCATCCGGCACGTCGGGCTTGCCGACGCCGGCGGCCTGCATGACGGCGCTCGCGGCGGAGCCGAGCAGCGGGGCGGCCGCGCATCCGGCCAGGAGCGCGCAGGCAATCAGCGGCAGCGCATAGCGAATCATGGACGATCTCATCGTGTTTACGGCGTGCCGCCTTTAACTCCCCTGTCAAAACTGCCGGGTATTTCCGCGTTCGCCGCGAATCCCCGGCGTATCGGCCGTTCAACTATTAAGCACACGCGCCCGGCAGCGTGCCTTCGGAAATTTTTTCCGCCGTTCGCGCAAAGCGTTGCAGGCCAAGTAAAACTTGCGCATTCCGGTCGATGCGAAAGCCGTCGGCGAGCCGCTGCCAGAGGCGTTTCGAGGGGGTGGCGCACGATTTTAAAAGGAATTACTCTGCACGCAGCGATTGAATTATGAAAAATTGATCGGTACTATACCCGCGCGCTTCTTGCAAAGCAAAAGAACCAGATTCTCAACGATTTTAATACTCACGCGCCGGTGGATATAACGATGAAAGACCGTCTCTTCGCAAAACTTTCTGGGGTAGTGCTGGCTTGCGGCGTGATCGCCGGTTGTGCGAGCCAGCCGCCGGCGCCGCCGTCTGCCGAGGTGTTCAACAAGTCGCTGGCCGATGCGGACGCCGTCGCGAAATCGGGTGACCAGGACAAGGCGCTCGGCCTGTACCAGCAGCTCGCGAAGTCGGATCCGACGCGCGAGGAGCCGTGGTCACGCATCGCGCAGATCCAGTTTGCCCAGAATCACTACGGCCAGGCGATCGTCGCCGCGCAGGAAGCACTGCAGCGCGACGCGACCGACCGTCAGGCGAAGAGCGTGCTCGCGGTCGCGGGGCTGCGGATCGCGACGCAGTCGCTCGGCGAACTGCGCCAGGATTCGTCGCTCGCGGGCGATGCGAAGTCGGACGCGCAGGCGCTCGCGAAGCAGCTGCGCGACACGCTCGGCGAATCGGCGCTGTTCCCGCCGGAGCAGAAGGCGCAAGCGCGCAAGGTCGTGCGTCGCCAGATTCACCGTCCGAAGGCCGGCGCCGGCGCTGCAACCGAGGTAGCCGCCGGTGCTGCCACCACGCCGACGGCGTCGGGCAACACCGCACCGCAGAAGGGCGGCGCCGATCCGTTCAGCGCACTGCGCAACTGACCGCAACTGACGCGATAACCACAACTAACCTGGGAGCCGTCGAGATGGCCAAGAAAGAAAGCATTCAGAAAAGCTTGCAGAAAATACGGCCGCCGCGCGTCCAGCTGACCTACGAGGTCGAGAAGGGCGACGCGATCGAGGTAAAGGAACTGCCGTTCGTCGTCGGGGTCGTCGGCGATCTGGCGGGCCAGTCGGAAGTCGAGCAGCCGAAGCTGCGCGACCGCAAGTTCGTCAACATCGACCGTGACAACTTCGACGACGTGATGAAGGCGATCGAGCCGCGTGCCGCGTTCCAGGTGGAAAACCGCCTGAGCCCGGAAGGCGGCAAGTTCGCGGTCGACCTGAAGTTCCGTTCGCTGTCGGATTTCAACCCGGACGAAGTCGTCGAACAGGTCGAGCCGCTGCGCCGCCTGCTCGAGGCGCGCTCGAAGCTCGCCGACCTGCGCAACAAGCTCGCCGGCAACGACAAGCTCGAGGACCTGCTGTCCGAAGTGCTGAAGAACACGCAGCAGCTGCAGGAGCTCGCGAAGGGCACCGGCGGCGACAAAGACGGCGAATGACGACGGAGTGTTGAGATGAACCAGCAAACGGCTGCGGCCCAAGCGAGCGGCGCGGAATACGCCGCCGGGACTTCGCTGCTCGACGACATCGTCGAGAAGAGCAAGGTCGCGAAATCCGATTCCGAGCATGCACGTGCGAAGGACCTGATCGGCGAACTCGTGCACCAGGTGCTCGACGGCACGGTGATCGTGTCGGACAACCTGTCGGCGACGATCGACGCGCGCGTCGCGGAACTCGATCGCCTGATCTCCACGCAGCTGTCCGCGGTGATGCACGCGCCGGAATTCCAGCGCCTCGAAAGCACGTGGCGCGGGATGGATTACCTGGTCAAGGAAAGCAACACCGGCCAGACGATCAAGATCAAGGCGCTGCACGCACCGAAGCGCGACCTCGTGCGCGACTTCAAGGGCGCGAGCGAGTTCGACCAGAGCGCGCTGTTCAAGAAGGTCTACGAAGAAGAGTTCGGCACGTTCGGCGGCTCGCCGTTCGGTGCGCTGATCGGCGATTACGAGATCTCGCGCCAGCCGGAAGACATGTACTTCATCGAGCAGATGTCGCACGTCGCGGCGGCCGCGCACGCGCCGTTCATCGCGTCGGCGTCGCCCGAGCTGCTCGGCCTCGAGTCGTTCTCCGACCTTGGCAAGCCGCGCGATCTCGGCAAGGTGTTCGACACGGTCGAATACGCGAAGTGGAAGTCGTTCCGCGATTCGGAAGACTCGCGCTACGTCGGCCTCACGCTGCCGCGCTTCCTCGGCCGCCTGCCGTTCAATCCGAAGGACGGCCAGACGGCGGAGAACTTCAACTTCGTCGAGGACGTCGACGGCACCGAGCACGACAAGTACCTGTGGTGCAACGCGGCGTGGGCGTTCGCGGCACGCCTGACGGCCGCGTTCGACGACTTCGGCTGGTGCGCGGCGATCCGCGGTGTCGAGGGCGGCGGCCTCGTCGAGGACCTGCCGACCCACACGTTCAAGACCGACGACGGTGAAGTCGCGCTGAAGTGCCCGACCGAAATCGCGATCACCGATCGCCGCGAGAAGGAGCTGAGCGACCTCGGCTTCATCCCGCTCGTGCATTGCAAGAACTCGGATTACGCTGCGTTCTTCGCCGCGCAATCGGTGCAGAAACCGAAAAAATACAGCACCGACAGCGCGAATGCGAACGCCGTCCTGTCCGCCCAGCTTCAGTACATCTTCTCGGTATCGCGCGTCGCGCACTACCTGAAGGCGATGATGCGGGACAAGATCGGCAGCTTCGCATCGGCGCAGAACGTAGAGACTTTCCTCAACCGGTGGATTTCGCAGTACGTCCTGCTCGACGACAACGCGTCGCAGGAACAGAAGGCGCAATTTCCGCTGCGCGAGGCATCCATACAAGTGTCGGAGATTCCGGGCAAGCCGGGCTCGTATCGTTCGGTCGCGTTCCTGCGTCCGCACTTTCAGCTCGACGAACTCTCGATTTCTCTGCGACTTGTCGCTGATCTGCCCAAACCGGCAAATTCATAAGCGAGTAGATCGCCCGGGCGGGCCGCCTGGGTAGGACGTTAAAACCACCTCTTTGGGGAGTCGAAGGGCCATGTTACATATGCACTTGCAGTTTGGTAGTCCGGCGGTGAAGGGTGAATCCGCGGACAAGGACCATCAAGGCTGGATCGAGCTGAAATCGTGGGATCACTCGATCGTTCAGCCGCGTTCGGCAACGGCATCGACCGCAGGCGGTCACACGATGACGCGCTGCGAGCACGGCGACATGATTTTCACGAAGGAAATCGATTCGTCGAGCCCGCTGCTGTATCAGCACGCGTCGGGCGGCACCACGTTCGATGAAGTGACGGTCCATTTCTCGCGCGCGGACGGTGAAGGCAAGCGCGTGCAGTATCTGGAAGTGAAGCTCAAGTACGTGATCATCTCGAGCATCGCACCGAGCGTTCGCGAAGAAGGTCTGCCGCTCGAGACGTTCTCGCTGAAGTACGCGGCCGTGCAGTGGAAGCAGACCCAGCAGAAGATCGGCGGCAACCAGGGCGGCAACACGCAAGGCGCCTGGAGCCTGACGAAGAACGACAAGACCTACGCGGTCTAAGGTCGGTTGCGGCAACGGGGCGCTCGGCGTCCCGTTGCCGTTTTCGCTGTGCACGCCGGCCGATGAAAAGATTCGAACCCAGTTTTCTCGACAAGCTGTTCGACGACGAACCGCATCTGCCGGCCTCGGCCGCGATGCGGCAATTGTCGCTGGACGAGCTCAAGAACACGGTCGCCCGCGACGTCGAGGCGATCCTCAACACCCGTATCGCGCACACCGAAATCGAGCTGGCCGCGCTGCCGGAATGCCAGAAGTCGGTGCTGACCTACGGGCTGAACGATTTCGCGGGGCTGAGCCTCGCGAGTCACTACGACCGCGCGTTCATCTGCAAGTCGATCCAGCAGGCCATCGCGCGCCACGAGCCGCGGCTGCAGCAGGTGCAGGTGACGTTCGAACTGAACGAGCAATCGACCAACGCGCTTTACTTCGCGATCCAGGCGCTGCTCGTCGTGCACCCGGCCGAGGAGCCGGTGAGTTTCGATGCGATGCTGCAGCCGTCGACGCTGCAGTATTCGGTCACGCGCGCACGCGCGGCCAGAATGCTGTGAATCGAGCTGCCGAGCGGGCCGGACCGCCCGGTGGTGGATCAGGGTCCGGCGGGAAATATTGAGGTTCGGGGTCGTCGATGGAAGAATTGCTGCCGTATTACGAGCGCGAATTATCGTTTTTGCGGCGCTATTCGCGAGATTTCGCCGAGCGCTATCCGAAGATCGCCGCGCGGCTCGCGTTGTCGGGCGAGCACTGCGAGGATCCGCACGTCGAGCGGATGATCGAGTCGTTCGCGCTGCTCGGCGCGCGCATCAACAAGAAGCTCGACGACGACTACCCGGAATTCACCGAAGCGCTGCTGGAAGTGCTGTATCCGCACTACCTGCGGCCGTTCCCGTCGTGCTCGATCGCGCAGTTCACGCCGGCGTCGCCCGGCCAGCAGACCGAACCGGTCGTGATCGACCGCGGCACCGAGCTGAAGAGCCGCCCGATCCGCGGCGTGCAGTGCCGGTTCCGCACCGCGTACGACGTGACGCTCGCGCCGATCCGCATCTCGGAGGCGCGCTACACGCCGGTCGCGCTCGCACCGAGCGCGACGGTGCTGCCGTCCAACGCGACGGGCGTGATCTCGATCACGTTCGAATCGCTCGCCGCGCAGCTCGATCTCGGCGCGCTGAAGCTGCCGACGCTGCGCGCGCACCTGCACGGCGAGCAGTCGTTCGTCGCCGCGCTGACCGACTGCCTGTTCGTCAACGTGCTCGGCGCGTACGTCGAGCCCGAGCGCAACGGCCGCTGGACCGCGCTGCGCAAGCTGCCGATCGCGCACGCCGGCTTCGACGAGGACGACGCGCTGATCGACTACCCGGCGAAGTCGCACCCCGCGTATCGCCTGCTCACCGAATACTTCGCGTTCCCCGACAAGTTCGATTTCGTCGATTTCGATCTTGCGGCGATCGCGCGCGCGTCGGGCCGCTGCCAGCGCGCGACGCTGCATCTGGTGCTGCAGGACGTGCGCAGCGATTCGCACGTCGCGCGGCTGCTCGAGCTGCTGACGGCCAGCCATTTCCGGCTGTTCTGCACGCCGATCGTCAACCTGTTCCGCCAGCACGGCGAGCCGATCCGCATCACGCACCGCGCGGTGTCGTACCCGGTGATCGCCGAAGCGCGCCGCGCGTTCGCGTACGAGGTGTACTCGATCGATTCGGTGAAGCTCGTCCGGCAGCAGGCGCATGAAGAATCGGTGATCGAGTTCCGGCCGTTCTATTCGCTGCATCACGGCGAGTCGGCACGGATCGGTCACTACTGGTTCGCGCGCCGCAACGACTGGGTCGCGCAGAAAAGCCCCGGCTACGAAACCGAGATCTCGATCGTCGACATCGACTTCGAGCCGACCTCGCCGCAGACCGACACGCTGAGCCTCGATCTCACCTGCACGAACCGCGACCTGCCGGCGATGCTCGCCTTCGGCCTCGAAGGCGGCGACCTGTTCCAGGAAGGCGGCGCGCAGACGAGCGGCATCTCGATGCTGCGCCGCCCGACGCAAAGCGTGCGCTTCGAGCGCGGCCGCGCCGCGCACTGGCGGCTCGTGTCGCATCTCGCGCTGAACCACGTGTCGCTGGTCGCGCACGGGCTCGCGCCGCTCAAGGAAATGCTGACGCTGTACGACCTGCGGCGCACCGCCGTGTCGATGCGCCAGATCGACGGCCTCGCCGGCGTCGAGCAGCGCGGCGCCGTGCAGTGGCTGCCCGGCAAGCCGTTCGCGACCTTCGTGCGCGGCATCGAGATCCGCCTGACGATCGACGAGGAGCACTTCGTCGGCGCGAGCCTCGCGTCGTTCGTACGCGTGCTCGACAGCTTCTTCGGGCTGTACGTCCATCTCAACAGTTTCGTTCAACTAGTCGTGGTGTCGAAGCGCACCGGCGAGGAGATCATTCGATGCAAGCCCCGCACCGGCGAATCGATCCTGGCGTAGTCGACGCGCTGCTCGACGAGCCGCACCGCTTCGAGTTCTTCCAGGCGGTGCGCGTGCTCGAAGGGCTGTTCGCGCGGCAGGCGTCCGATGCCCCCGGCGCGTGGCGGCAGGGCGACGTCGTCGCGCAGCGCATCGAATTCCGCAACACGCTGTCGCTCGGCTTTCCGCCGAGCGAGATCGAAGGCGCCCGCTCGTTCGACGACGACGGCACGCTGCTCGACTCGGGCGAGGATCGCGGCGCCGCGCTCGCGGCCGGCGAGCTCGGTCACGTCGAACTGACACCCGCATTCTTCGGGCTGCTCGGCGGGCAGGGCGCGCTGCCGCTGCACTACACCGAGCAGATCGTCGCGCGCGAGCACCTGAAGCGCGACCACGCGGCGCGCGCCTTCTTCGACGTGTTCTCGAACCGCGCGACCGCGCTGTTCTACGCGGCGTGGAAGAAATACCGGCTGCCGTTCCATTACGAACTCGACCGCGACGAGCGCTACCTGCCGCTCCTGCTCGCGATCGCCGGCGTGCCGAGCGACGAGGTGCGCGACAGCCTCGCGGCCGGCGCGGGCGGCGTGCTCGACGAGGCCGTCGCCGGCTACGCGCTCGCCGCGCGGCACCGGCCGATGTCGGCTGCCTACCTGCAGCGCACGCTGTCCGATTACTTCCGCGTGCCGGTGAGGATCGACCAGTTCGTCGGCAAGTGGTACGACGTGCCGCCCGACCAGCTGAGCGTGCTCGGCGAGGTCAACGCGGTGCTCGGCGCGACGGCGCTCGTCGGCGAACGCGTATGGCAGCGCGACATGCGCGCGCGGATCGTCGTCGGCCCGCTGTCCAAGCGCGACTACGAGGCGTTCTTGCCCGGTGGCGCGCAGGCCGTCGCGCTCGAGCGGATGCTGACGCTGCTCGCCGGCGTCACGCTCGAATACGAGGTGAAGCTCGTGCTGAAACGCACCGAGGTCGGCGCGAGCGTGCTCGGCGCAGGCTCGCGGCTCGGCTGGGATGCGTTCCTCTGCACCCGCGACGCAGCCGACGACCGCTCGGACGCCCGCTATGAACTGCACGTGATTCACTGATTCCGAACGACAACAAACAATCGAACCTGAGATCGACGCCATGAGCACGCCCCTGAAGACCCTGATCACGAAACTGAACCCGCTGTGCCGGCACGCGACCGAGCGCGCGGCGAGCGCGTGCCTGGCGCGCGGCCATTACGAGGTCGATCTGGAGCATCTGTTTCTCGCGCTGCTTGACCAGGCGACGGGCGACCTGCCGCTCGCGTTGCGTGCGAGCCGCGTCGATCCGCATGCGCTGCGCGCCGATCTCGAGCGCGAACTCACGCGCCTGAAGACGGGCAACACGCGCACGCCGGTGTTTTCCGTGCACCTGATCGCGCTGTTCGAACAGGCCTGGTTGATCGCATCGCTCGATTCGCAGCTCGGCCGCATCCGTTCGGGGCATCTGCTGCTCGCGCTGCTGACCGCGCCCGATCTCGCGCAGTTCGCGCAGCGCATGTCGTCGCAGTTCGCGGAAATGAACGTGACGGACCTGAAGCACAAGTTCGACGAGATCATGGCCGGTTCGAGCGAGGCCGAGCCGCGCCAGGCGGATGCGGAAGGCAGCGACGTCGCGCCGGCCGCCGACGGCGCCGCGCCCGCGGCCGGCCCGTCGAAGACGCCCGCGCTCGACACGTACACGACCAACCTCACGCAGCGCGCGCGTGACGGCAAGATCGACCCGGTGATCGGCCGCGAAGCCGAGATTCGCCAGGCGATCGACATCCTCATGCGCCGCCGCCAGAACAACCCGATCATGACCGGCGAGGCCGGCGTCGGCAAAACGGCGGTCGTCGAGGGTCTCGCGCTGCGGATCGCGGCCGACGACGTGCCGCCGCCGCTGCGCGGCGTCGCGCTGCACGTGCTGGACATGGGTCTGCTGCAGGCCGGCGCGAGCGTGAAAGGCGAGTTCGAGAACCGCCTGAAGAGCGTGATCGACGAGGTGAAGAAGAGCGCGCACCCGATCATCCTGTTCATCGACGAGGCACACACGATCATCGGCGCGGGCGGCCAGGCCGGCCAGAACGACGCGGCGAACCTGCTGAAACCGGCGCTCGCGCGCGGCGAACTGCGCACGATCGCCGCGACGACCTGGAGCGAATACAAGAAGTACTTCGAGAAGGATGCGGCGCTCGCGCGGCGCTTCCAGGTCGTGAAGGTCGAGGAGCCGAGCGAGCCGCTCGCGGCCGCGATGCTGCGCGGGATGTCCGGGTTGATGGAGAAGCACTTCAACGTGCGGATCCTCGACGACGCGATCACCGAGGCCGTGCGCCTGTCGCATCGCTACATCAGCGGCCGCCAGCTGCCGGACAAGGCGATCAGCGTGCTCGACACCGCGTGCGCGAAGGTCGCGCTCGCGCACAGCGCGACGCCCGCGGCGATCGACGACACGAAGAGGCGCATCGAGCGCATCGACGCGGAAATCGCGTCGCTGGAGCGCGAGGCGGCGGGCGGCGCCGCGCACGACGAGCGCCTGGGCGAACTGCGCGGCGCGCGCGACACGGCGCTCGCGCAATTGACCGAGGACGAGGCGCGCTATGAAGCCGAGCGCGCGATCGTCGTCGAGATCACCGAGCTGCGCGACACGCTCGACCGGGCGCGCGGTCCGTCGGAAGACGGCGAGCCGGTCGACGTGCCGGCCACGCGAGAGAAGCTGGCCGAACGCGTCGCGGCGCTGCACGCGCTGCAGGGCGGCGAGCCGATGGTGCCGCTGCAGGTCGACGGCCACGTCGTCGCCGAGATCGTCGCCGCGTGGACGGGCATTCCGCTCGGCCGGATGGTGAAGGACGAGATCGACACCGTGCTGAACCTGCAGCCGCTGCTGACCGCGCGCGTGATCGGCCAGGACCATGCGCTCGACGCGATCGCGCAGCGCGTGCGCACGGCGACCGCGAACCTCGAGGATCCGAACAAGCCGCGCGGCGTGTTCATGTTCGTCGGGCCGTCGGGCGTCGGCAAGACCGAGACGGCGCTCGCGCTGGCCGACATCCTGTACGGCGGCGAGCGCAAGATGGTCACGATCAACATGAGCGAGTACCAGGAAGCGCACAGCGTGTCGGGCCTGAAGGGCTCGCCGCCGGGCTACGTCGGCTACGGCGAGGGCGGCGTGCTGACCGAGGCCGTGCGCCGCAACCCGTATTCCGTCGTGCTGCTCGACGAGGTCGAGAAGGCGCACCCGGACGTGCTCGAGATGTTCTTCCAGGTGTTCGACAAGGGCACGATGGACGACGCCGAAGGGCGCGAGATCGACTTCCGCAATACGCTGATCATCCTGACGTCGAACGTCGGATCGGCCGCGGTGATGCAGGCGTGCCTGAACAAGCCGGCCGAGGAACTGCCCGATCCGGACGCACTCGCCGAGGCGCTGCGCCCGCAGCTGTACAAGACGTTCAAGCCCGCGTTCCTCGGCCGGATGAAGGTCGTGCCGTACTACCCGATTTCCGACGACGTGCTGGCCGAGATCATCGAGCTGAAGCTCGAACGGATCCGTCGCCGCATCGAAGCGAACCACAAGGCCGCGTTCGAGTGGGACGAATCGCTCGTCGACGCGGTGCTCGCGCGCTGCACCGAGGTCGATTCGGGCGCTCGCAACGTCGACCACATTTTGAACGGCACGCTGCTGCCGGAGATCGCGGGCCACGTGCTCGGCCGGATCGCCGACGGTGCGGCCATCGCGCGCATCGCCGTGCGCGCGGACGAGGCCGGCGAATTCGCCTATACGGTCGAATGAGCCTCCGCACGCGACATCTCATGCATCAACGGATTCACTGAACCATGCCGATCAATCTCCCCGAGCTGCTGACGCCGATCAGCGATGCATCGCCCAGCGGCGACGACCTGCTGTTCTCGAATGAATTCGACGCGATCCAGGACGCGCGGCGCTACGACGATCCGACGCTCGACCAGGGCGAGTGGGTGACCGAGATCAAGGAGGCCGACTGGGGCTTCGTCGTCGATCACGCGGGCGCGCTGCTGCGCACGCGCACCAAGGACCTGCGGCTCGCCGTGTGGCTGACCGAGGCGCTCGCGCTGGAGGACGGCATCACCGGCCTCACCGAAGGCTATGCGCTGCTGGAAGGCCTGTGCCGCGACTACTGGGACACCGTGCATCCGCTGCCGGAAGGCGACGACGTCGAATACCGGCTCGGCAACGTCGCGTGGCTGTCCGGCCGCACGGCCGAGCTGCTGCGCGGCATTCCGGTGACCGACGGCGCATCGAACGCGTTCACCACGCTCGATTGGGAAGTCGCGCAGCATGTGGCGCAGGCCGTGAAGCGCGATCCGGAACATGCGGACGACATCGCGCGCGGCAAGCCGTCGGTCGAGCAGGTGGATGCGTCGCGGCGCGTGACGTCGATCGCGTTCTACACGACGCTGCTCGCGAACCTGAAGGCGTTCGAAATCTCGCTCGACGCGTTCGAGGAGCGGCTCGTCGAACGCGCCGGCGATTCGGCGCCGAGCTTCCGGCAGACGCGCGACGCGTTCGAGACCGTGTACCGGCTCGTCGAGCGCTTCGCGCGCGAGCAGGGCTATACGGGCAGCGCGCCGCATGCGCCGTCGGCGCCGCAGGCGCAGCCCGAGCGCATCGAGCCGAGCTTCGGCGACGCGTTCCACACCGAGGAGACCCATGTGCAGTCGCAGACCGCTCCGCGTCCGCCGGTGACGCAAATGATCGCCGGCATCCAGAACCGTGCGCAGGCCGTCGACCAGCTTCGTGCGGTCGCGCGCTACTTCCGCCAGACCGAGCCGCACAGCCCGGTCGCGTATCTCGCGGACAAGGCCGCCGAATGGGCCGACATGCCGCTGCACAAGTGGCTCGAGAGCGTCGTGAAGGACGACGGGTCGCTGTCGCACATCCGCGAGCTGCTGGGGGTGAGGCCCGACGAGCAGTCGTGAGCCGCCGCTTGTTGACCTGAGAGCGCGGGCCCGGCGGGCTCGCGATGAACGAGAAGAAGGGTGACGCATGAACGTGACCGAACTGGCACAGGCGATTCGCGGTGGCCTGATCCAGCAGGATCGGCTGCTGAAGACGGACATCCCGTCGCTGCCGAACAATGCGCTCGTGCCGCGCCGCGCGGTGACCAGTTCGGCGCTCGGCCGCGATTTCAGCGTGGCGCTCGATCTGGTGTCCACCGCGAGCGACGTCGAGCTCAAGACGCTGATCGCGCAGCCGATCACGCTGTGGATCCAGCAGCCGGACAAGTCGTATCTGCCGATCAACGGCTATGTCCACACGGCGCGACGGCTCGGCGCCGACGGCAGCCTGTCGAGTTACCAGCTGCGCTTCGCGTCGTGGATGCATTTCCTCAAGTTCCGCAGCGACATGCGGTACTGGCAGGACCAGCCGGTCGACGCAATTCTCTCCGACGTGTTCGATACGCATCCGCAGGCCAGGGGCCAATACCAGTTCGCGTTGTCGAAACCGTTGCCGTCCCGGTCGTACTGTCGCCAGAGCGAAACCGACTGGAACTTCGTGCACCGGCTGATGGAGGACGAAGGGCTGTTCGGGTTCTGGCGGCACAGCGAAGACGGGAAGGCGCATACGCTCGTCATCACCGACGACGTGCATGCGGTCGATGCGCTGTCCCCGAATGTCGTTACGTTCGATCGTTCCGGCAGCGGCACCGAAACCGCCGGGTTTACGCAATGGACCGCATCGCGGACGTTGCAAAGCACGCTGCACACGACGCGCACCTTCGACTACAAAGCGCCGTCGTCGGCGGGCAATCCGAACGGCACGTCGCTGCCGACCAAGGCCGGCCAGGGGGACCTGCCGGGCCAGGCGGAAATCTACGAATACACCGGCGCGTACACGTATCCGGGCCAGGACCGCGGCGAACACCTGTCGAAGATTCGTCTCGAGGAATGGGAGTCGCGCGCGAAGCGCTTCTTCGGCGTGGGCGGCGTGCGCGCGATCGATGCCGGCCGGCGCTTCACGCTGACCGGTCATCCCGAGCACGACCGCGATTCGGCGAGCGAGCGCGAGTTCGCGGCCATCGGCGTCACGCGGTACATCGAGAACAATCTGCCGGTTTCGGACCACGAAGCGAGCTTTCCGCATAGCCTGCAGGACCAGCTGGCGCAGGTGAAGGCCGGTCACGGGGAAGCGGCGGCATTCGAAGTTGGGCATGACGACGGCTCCGCCGGGTTCTATCTCGTCGAGGTCGAAGCGCAGCGCGCGAGCGTGCCGTACCGCAGCCCGTTCGAGCATCGCAAGCCCGCGATGCAGCTCGAGACGGCGATCGTCGTCGGGCCGAAGGGCGAAGAGGTTTATACGGACGAGCTGAACCGGATCAAGGTCATGTTCGTCTGGGACCGCCAGAGCGAAGGCCGCGAGAACGCGTCGTGCTGGATGCGTGTCGTGCAGTCCGATACCGGCGGCGGGTACGGCGGCGTGCATATTCCGCGGGTCGGCGAGGAAGTGCTGATCGGCTACATCGGCGGCGACTGCGACCGGCCGATCGTCATGCATCGCGTGTACAACGGTGCGACCCGGCCGCAGTGGCATAGCAACGGGATCCTGTCGGGCTTCCGGTCGAAGGAGTATGCAGGATCGGGGCACAACGAGATGGTGCTCGACGACGCGACCGGGCAGAACCGCGCGCGCCTGTTCAGCAGCAGTGCGAATTCGCTGCTTCATCTCGGCTATCTGATCGAGCAGAACGGGAACACGCGCGGTGCGTATCTCGGCTCAGGCTTCGACCTGCGCACGGATGCGTACGGCGCGATGCGAGCCGGGCAGGGCCTGTACGTGACGACGCATCCGAAGCAGGCGAACAGCCAGCCGCTCGACGTGAGTGAGGCGAAGCAGCAGCTTGGCAATGCGCAGGGGCTGATCGAATCGATGTCGCAGGTCAGCGAGATGCATCAGGCGGAGAGTCTCGGCACCGGTCGCGATGCGCTCAAGCAATTCGCCGAGGCGACGCAGAACAGCGTGGCGGGGGCGGCCTCGGGTGGCGGCAGGACTGCAGGCGGCGGGACGGGGAATGCGAATGCGTTCAAGGAGCCGGTGATGTTGTTCGCGAGCCCGGCGGGGATTGGGGTGGCGTCGCAGCAGTCGGTGCACCTGGCGAGCGACCGGCAGACCAATATCGTCAGTGGTCAAAGTACGTTCATTACCAGCGGGAAGTCGCTGATCGCCGGCATCCGGGATCGCATCAGCCTGTTCGCGCAGAACGCCGGGATGAAGCTGTTCGCCGCGAAGGGCAAGGTCGAGGTTCAGGCGCATGCGGACAGCATCGAACTCACAGCGCAGAAGACCGTGAAGATGATGGCGGCGACCGAGGCCGTCGACGTGGCCGCGAAGCAGGAGATCCTGCTCACGTCGGGTGGCGCCTATATCCGGATCAAGGGCGGCAACATCGAGATTCACGCGCCGGGGAAGGTAGATTTCAAGGGCGCTCAGCACCAGTTCAGCGGACCGACGAGCATGCAGTATCCGCTGCCCGCGATGCCGGGCGGCACGTGCAAGCAATGCGTGCTGAATGCGCATAGCGGTCGTGAATCGATGGTCGAGGCGGATTGATGGACGAAGTCAACGATACGGGTGACACCATCGAGATGGCGGCGGATGGGCCCAATCCGCGCGAGCGTGAATGGCCGGCGTTCGTGGAGACGCTGAAGGCATCGCTGGAGCACGAGGCCGGCGACGGCAGACCGAGGCGTCTGTACGTGCTCGTCGACACGCGCGGTTATCAGGAGCTGGACACGCAGCTGGCAGCCGTGCGCGGCCTGCGTTACGCGTCCCTTTGGACCGATACCGGGCTGGATGCCTATACGGATATCGCACCGTACCTGATTGCGTTCGACGGTCGCGCACTCGACGGCGGGGATGCGGAGCAGCATCGCGTGCTGCGTCAGCTGTGGCTGGATGCCGTCGATCTGCATGCGGTGACGTGGTTGTGCTCGGCGTGGTCGTTCGACGCGCTGGATGCACATCTGCGCCAGTACGTGAAGTACGCGCTGCCGAACGGTCGCGCGTACTACCTGTTCTTCTTCGACAATCTTGTATTCGGGCGGCTCCGACAGGTGTGGAGCGACACGCAGGCGCAGCAGTTCGTCGCGCCGTTTAGCGAGATCCGATATCGCGATCGTCGGCTCGACGAAGTCGTGTGGCGCAACGACACGCCGGCGGTTGAAGGTGTGATGTCGGCAAGCGACGCACCGGACCTCAGCGAGCGGCAGCACGCGCTACTGATCGAGCTCGGGTACCCGGACAAGCTCGTGCTGAAGTTTCGCGAGACGATGGCGGCGGTGGTCGATCACCTGTCCGATGCGGAACTCCATGATCAGGTTGTCGAGCAACTCGAACGCGCAGCAGCGCACGGGATTGCCGAAGAAGCGGAATTGCAGTGCTACGTAATGACGGGCGTGCTGGTTGCGCCCCGGTTCGACGAGCATCCGGCGGTGCGGGTGTGCCTTGGAGCCGTGGCGCATGGAGAGACGACGCTCAATGACGCGTTGGCGACGATCGACGACGCGACATGGAATGCGATTCGCGATGCGCACGAGCGGGAATCGATGGAGGCGCTTCGTGGCGTGGCGTAGGTCCGTGCCGGCGATGTGCCTGCTTGCGGCGGCTTTGAGCGCGTGTGGCAAGTCGGAGCCGGTGTATAGCGGAATTTCGGTAATGGCTCGGAATTATCTGCCGTACAACATGAGCGGCTTCACCGTGATGGACGCGTTTGGAAACAAGGCAAGCGGGGGCGGGGACGACCCGCCGGGTGCAGGTGGGGGGAGCGTGACGTGTTGCTACCAACTCAAGGGCGCCGAGTTCACGGTCGAATGGAAGTATTACGATGCAGACCGATGGACGATGGACGACTCGCACATGCAGGAGGTCGAGACAAAGGTCGTGATGCCACCGTCGGTCGTTCCTGAGCAGCTCGGCGCCCGCATTCTCGAAGTTCATTTCTATCCGGATCGTCACGTCGAGCTTCAATTTCCGGGCGAACTTCTCGACAAGTCGCGTATTCCGATCGTCGAGGTTTCCCGATGGATGGCGACTCGTTATCAGGCGCAACTGGATAGGAAATTTGCAGATACGGACGGGCAATCGCATCGTCGCATCGCGCGTGCAGTGGCTGCTGCGTGGCTGAAATATCGGCTGACCGACTGGCGTGATCTCGCGCAATACGTGTACTTCGACCTGCTGGTGAACAGTCGATTCGATTCGCACCCGACGGTCCAGCGCATCTTGCAGACTGATGCCAGTCAACCCGGTACGTTCGCGAAGTCGATGCAGACCTTGTCGAAGAACGTGCTGTCGGCTTTGGCGAGCGGCCGCTTCGAACCCGTGGCTGTCCCGGCGGTTCCTGACGGCTTGCTGCCGTCACCGCGTATGGACGAGGCGCGACATGGTTGATTTCGTGGAGAGGGGTTCTGGCTATGAGTGGAAGGGCCGCTTACGTGACGGGCGGAACGATACCGATGCGTGGGATATGCCTGCAACGCATGCTCGACAATATTCGGAAGGAAAACATCAGTGAATAGCACGACGGGATTTTCGGGGCTGGCGAGCCGTGTTCTGGCTGGGTGTCTGCTCGTGACGGCCATGGCGGCGTGCGGCAAGTCGGAGCCGACATATAGCGGCGTTTCGGTCATCGCTCACAACTATCTGCCGTACAACCTGGACGGGTTCACGATCACCGATGCCCACGGAAACAAGGCGGGTGGGGGGAACAGCTTGCCGGGTGGTGGGGGCGGGGTGACGTGTTGCTACAAGCTCCAGGGAACCGAGTTCACGGTCAAGTGGAATTACGTCGACGTCGACCAGTGGCATAAAGGCAATGAGGAAACGCTTCACGCCGAGGCAAAGGCGACGTTGCCCCCATCGCAGGTTCCGGAGAAGGTAGGCGATCGAATCCTCGAGGTTCACTTCTATCCGGATCGTCACGTCGAGCTTCAGTTTCCTGGCGCGTTGATGGACGAATCGCGTATTCCGATGATCGATGTGTCGCGCTGGATGGCGAGCAGGTATCAGGCGCAATTGAGCAAGCGGTACGACGAGCGTGAAGACCAGCAGTTTCGTCGTGTCGCTCGAGTTGTTGCGTTGGCATGGTTGAAGTACCGCCTCGTCGATCTCGACGATTTGAAGCAGTACGCTTACTACAACCTGCTCGTGAACAGTCGCTTCGACTCGCATCCGGAGATCCAGCGCATGTTGCAAGCGGATGCCGGCAAGCCAGGCGCTTTTGCGAAGTCCATGCAATCGTTGCCGAAGAATGTTCTGTCTGAATTGACGAGCCACAAGTTCGAACCGGTCGCAGTGCCACCCATATCCGACGGGCTGGTTCCGCCGCCGCGTGTCGAGGAGAAAAAGCATGGCTGAAAGAGTCAAACTCGATCCGGATGACGCGACGCCAACATCCGTATACGCCCAAATCGCAAACCGGAATGCGACGATGTACCCGAAGGGCGATTGCATGCCGTGCGGCGCGACGATTCGGATGGGCTTTTTCTTCGATGCATTCGGACGCCATCGCGATATCGACGATCCATCGAGTTCGCAATACTCCAATATCGCCCGGCTCTGGGAAGCGCATCGCGATATGGAGGATCCGAGACGGCCCGCGAATCAGTTCTGGTTTCGCTTCTATTATTCGGGATTGGGCACGCCCCTCAACGAGTCAGCCAAGGCCGAGGAATGGATCAATGCTGCCGTAGCCGCGAGCAAGATGGGGGGCAAGAAGGCGTTGAGCGGAGCGCAATCGGTCGCCAAGTCGTTCACGCGCGTCAATACGCCGCTCAAGCAGGCCGGCGTAAAAAAACGTGTCGACGACGTAAAGAAGCAGCTCATCGATGGGTTCCTCGAGGGGGACTTCTCGCTTCGACCAATCGACAAGGCATTCCAGGATCTTCGGAAGGATATCGAACGCATTCCCGCTCAGGCGCGGCGTGTCATGAACGTCTTGAATGCATCGCCGGAGCGATACTGGGAACGAACCAAGGCGACCGGAACGCTGCTGTGGCGCAACGCGAAGAACGACTTCAAGAACAACGTCAAAGGCACTCCGATGAAGGCGGGCTGGGCGGTCGCTCGCAGCCTCTTTGTCGGTATAGCGATGGAGAACGTGCCGATCGTGCGTGACAATTCCGTCATGGCCAAAGCTTTCGGCACAGGTGTCGATACGCGGTTGATCGCCGCCAAGGACCAGTTCAAGACTGCGTACGAGGCCGTCAAGAGCCAGATGCCGAAAGTCCGGGCGATCGAGGTTTCGGTGTTCGGCGCGGATCGAGGGTGCGTGCTCGCACGTGCGTTCATCAACGATCTGGCGGAGAAATACAAGCGCAGGGACGACACGGATCTCGCTATTGACGGTGTGTCGATTCAGATCAAATTCGTCGGATTGCTCGATGCAGTTTCGTCCATCATGTCGGAGGAGGCCGGCGAGCTGATCGGAATGGTGCCTTATCTGGGTATGCTCAAAACCAGCTTCAAGGATCGTCCTCTCGCCATCCCGGCCAGTGTGCAGCGCTGCGTTCATTTTGCCGCTGCGCATGAGATGCGCTTCTATCAGCGACTCGACAGTCTCGAGAAAACCCGTGGCGAACAGTTTCTCTATCCGGGCACGAGCTGTGATGTCGTCGGCGGCGCGCCGAGCGGGGCCATGGGGCTCAATGCCGAATTGATGAGAGTCCCGCTGCAAGACATGTTGCTGGAAGCGATCAAGGCGGGCGCGGTCATGGACACCATGGAGGATCTGTACCTGTACAACGCGCCGGTGTTCAAGCGTTTCAAGCTCTCGGATCCGATCAAGTACGGTGGTAAGGAGTATCGAATCAAGGCGCTGGTCAACGCCTACCGCACCCTCGTCCCGCGCAAGCCCGGCGCCGACTTCATGGAGCATTCGAAAGTCTTCATGCGCTGGATCGCAGCCCGCTACATGGATCCCGACTTCCGCCGCACGATTGCCGACCCGGTTGCCGACTGGAAACGCAACATGAGCGACGCTGACGTGCAGCGCAAGACGGCGAAGTCGCAACTCGACTGGGAACTGCAGCGACAAGGCATCAACATGAGCATGCTGGCCAGCCGCAGCCAGGAGGACCAGGCGAAGCTGCGGGGCATGAAGGCAGCGAGCGACGCGGCACAAAAGCGCTATGAGAAGCTGATCGCGGAAGCGCCGAAGGACTATTCGACGGTCTGGGAGCGTCTCGAGAAGGAAGCGGCAAAGAAGCTGCGCCGCGCGTCGTATCAGGACGGCCTGAAGCAATCCGCCGAGCGTATCCGTAACATGCCGGATTCGTGGGACTCCAATAACAAGGCGAGCGCGGACGCGATCGAGGCGGCTATGCTGCCGGAAGCCGAGATGGAGCTGGTGTCGGCCTGGAAGGAAGGGGTCGAAGGCAAGCATCCGCTTCCGCAGGAGGTCATGGCGCTGTTCGACATGCTTGTCCACGATACGTTGTTGACGAGCTGGCAAGACCACGTGCTGGCGCCGTCACTGTACTTCCGCACTCGCGACAAGGATACGTTCGGGTCGAGCGATCTCGCAAAGGAAGCGAAGCAGCGCAAGAAAGACGATCTTGCCGCGGCACGTATCGACCAGGCGGCCAAGCAGAGCCAGGAATGGGCGCGGGGCTACAAGGGCGGCACAACTCCCCCCATTCATTGAGCGGCGTTGCTGGATGACGGAGCGCCAGCCTCGCTGTCTATCAGGGAAGAGCGCTCCGCGAGATGACCGCCATATTCGAATGCTGAACCGCCGAACATCGACTCACGGCAGATTCAGCATGGCGCCTGGCCTACAAGCAACTCCGCGAAACCGGCCTGCACGTCCGCATCACGCACCGCTGGCGCGATTCCGCGCGCGCCGTGCTTTGCGCCGCACCGCATGCTTTTTGCGATCCTCGATCCACGGAAGCAGCGCAATGCTCACCGCACACAGCATCAAGCCGCCGACCAAGGCGAACAGACCGAATCCGATTTCTCGTACCCATTCCCCGCCCACAACCGCTTCGTTGCGCCGCGCAATACCCGGAAACATCGGCGAAACGCGCAGACCATCGTTCCCGGCCTCGCCGCAATACGTCTTCGTGAACGCGGCGAACTGTTCGCGACCGATGTTCGACGCGGCCGAACGCGAATAAACAGGCGACCCGGCAGGCCGCCACGTCGTGTCGTAGTGCTGCGTTTGCCCGGCACCATAGCGGAAGACGGCGCGCGCCTCCCATGTCACGTCGGACTTGCCATATCGCAGAGACAACTCGCATCGCTCGACGAAGGCGGGGACATGAGGCCATGCGCCAGCGCGAGCGAGGATGGCCGAATTGATGACGCCCGATGCGCCCAGCAGCACGAAGACCGCACCGAAAACCAGAAGAATGGCCGATCGCAAGCAGCGCAGAGCGAATTTCATCGGAATTGCTGGATTCTCGCCATGCCCCCGAATGCTCCGCCTATTGCCCCACCCGGAACTCGATCCGCCGATTCCTCGCCCGCCCTTCGGCCGTATCATTCGGCGCAATAGGCTGATCCGGCCCGACCCCCGTCGTCGTCATCTGCTGCGGCGGGATGCTCTTCGTGATCAGATACCCCTTCACCGCGTCCGCACGCGCCTGGCTCAGCGCGATGTTCGACGTCCGGTTCCCGGAGTTGTCGGTATGCCCGATGATGTCGACCGTGCGGTTCTGCATCTTCGCGAGCGCGGCCGCCATCTGATCGAGAATCTGCCTGCCTTGCGGCGTGAGCGTCGCACTGCCCGTTTCGAACTCGATCGTGCGATTCGCGAGCGTCTGGTCGAGCAGCCCCTGCTCGGACGCCGACACGCGCAGCCCGTTCTTGATCGTATAAGTCGGATTCAGCGTATTCGCCATGTCGCTCGCGAGCTGCTGGCGCTGCGCCTCGTTGTGCACCTCGCCCTTCATCTCGATCTGCGTGCCGTTGATCTTCAGCTGGCCTTTGCTGATCTGCTTCAACTGCGCACCGAGCAGCTTCTGCACGTTCGCGCTCCAGTTCGGCGGCGTCGCGACGTCGCCGACCTCGATCTGGTCGACCACGTTCGCCGCGCCGTAGGTGTCGCGCAGCTTCTGCAGCACGGCGGCCTTGGTCGCCTCGTCGGGCACCTTGCCGCCGACCACCACCTGGCCGGGCGACGCGTTCGCGGGCGGCGGTGCGATCGTGCCGGCCGTGCCGCGCACCACCGTGCCGGACGCCGTGGCCGGCGCGGCGCCAGGGTTGGCGTTCGCGGGCAGGGCAGTGGCCGCGACCGTGCCGTTGCCGACCGGCGTGACGGTCGCGCCGCCCGTGTTCTGCGCATGGGCCGCGCCGCAGGCGACGAGGCCCGCGGCGGCGAGAGCGGATACGAAGGGCGACAAGCGCGTGCGCCGGACCTGAATCGTGCGTTGCATCCCGTCAGCCTCCGATGAACGCTTCGCGGAAGGCGTCGATGGCGACGCGCAGCGAGAGTTGCGGTTGGTCGAGGTAGCTGACGAGCTTGCTGATCTGGTGATCGTTTTGCGCATGGGCGTCGATCCACTCGGGATCGTCGATGTCGATGTTGTGGGCGGCGTAGGTCTGCGGATCGACGACGCTCAGCAGCGTCTTCGACGACGCGCCGTTGAAGCCGATGATCAGCCGTTCGCGTTCGGCGATCGTGCCGATGAAGATCGCGAGCTCGAAGTCGGCCTGCGCGACGAACGGTGCGATCAGTTCGAGCCAGAACGCGGCGACGAGGCTGCGATAGAACGGGTCGACCGGCAGCGGCAGCGTGAGGCCGCGCTCGATGTGCGACGAGCCACTCTGCATCACGGGCCGCAACAGCGAACCGAGCGCGAGCATCGCGCCGCGCAGCCGCACCGGATGACCGCTTTCGAGCAGCATCTGCTGCAGGCCGTACAGCGACTGGTGTTCGATGAAGTCGTTGAAGGTGCCGTCATGCGATGTGCCGGGGCCGCCGACGTCGATCGGCACCTGCGTATCGCCGAGCGCCTGCAGCGCGCCGGGCGGCTCCTCCTTCGCGAGCAGCGCCGGCATCTGCGCGGCGACGCGCGACCACAGCCGCGCGAACGCGAGCGGGCTGCGCGCGAGGAAAGCGAGCGGCCGGTCGACCTCGAGCGCGGTCGCGCCGAGGAACGGGAAACGGCGCATCGACACGTCGTGGCTCGCGACCATGTGGCCCGCGATGGCGAGCTTGCTGCGCGAGCCGAGGAACGCGAAATGCATCGGCTTCGCATCCTCGTAGACGATCTTCCAGCGCGGATCCTCCGCGAGCAGTTCGAGTGCTTGCGCGATCCAGCGATCGAGCGTCTGCAGCAACTGCGGATTGTGCGGGCTCTTCACGAAGTCGCCGCGCGACGGAATCTTGCCGAAATAGGCGATCTGCGCCTGAACGGTTTGCGTCATTGCGCCCCCTGTGCGTTCGTTGCGGTGGCGGCCGCGACGGCCGGTGCGGCCGCCGGCGCGCCCGAGCCGGCCTGCGTCGCGTTCTGCGCGGCACCCGCGCTCGCGTCGGCGACCGACGACGGCAGCTGCAGGCCGCGCAGGCTCTGCTGCTGCGGCTGGTCGCCGCCGCTGCTGGTCGGTTGCGACGTGCTGATGATGCGCATCGTCACCGATACGTTCACGCTGCCCTGGACCCACGTGAGGTCGAAGGTGCCGTCCGGACGGCGCTTGCGCTGCGCCGAGTTGATCAGCTTCTCGAGACCGTAGCGGCCCGGTTCGTTGACGAGCTGCACCGTGCGGCCGTCGAAGGTCGTCGCGGACAGCGTCGCGCCCGGCGAGCCCTGCGGGTTCGGCCACACGAAGTTGGTCCACTGCGGCGGCGTGTTGCGGTAGCGCAGCTGCTGGCCGTCGATCGCGATCGTGTATTCCGTCGTGCCCGTGCTCGGCTGCGGCAGGATCTGGAACACGGTCTGCGGTTCGGCCGCCGCGGCCGCGCCGCCCGCGGCGCCGCCGGCGAGCGGCGCGACCCAGCGCGCGAAGCCGTTCGTGAAGTCGGGCGTGAGGCCGATGCCCATGTCGCCCCACGTGCGGGCGGCGAGCGTGTCGCCGCGGCGCACCGCGAGCGGGCCCAGCGTCGTGCCGACGAACTTCGCGATCGCACCGTCCGGACCGAACACCTGCGCGATTTCACCGGCGCCGGCCTCGACCTTCGCGTTCGCCGCGAACGGGTACTTGGTCGCGAGCGAGCTCTGGAACGGCTGGTAGACCTGCGCGTTCCATACCTTGTTGACTTCCGCGCTGGCAGGCTGGATCACCACCGAGAACGCCTGCATCAGCGGCCGCACCAGCAGCGGACGCAGCGACTTGCGTTGCGAATCGGTGAGGCCTGTCAGCATCTGCTCGTCGACGAACTTCAGCGAATCGGCGAGTTCCGAGCCGTTGCCGTCGAGCGTCTGCTGCATCAGCTGGCGCGCGCCGGGGCCGGGGTCGCCCTGGTTCTTGATCACGTTGAAGCGCGTACGGACCTTCGACAGCGAATCCATATAGCCCTTGAGCATCGACGTGCCGTCGTGCGTCGCGACGATCCGCGCGAGCCCGATGAACTCCTGGCCGATCGGACCCATCGGCACCTCGGCCGGATTGCCGTTGATGTCGATGTTCGCGGCCGCCACCTGGCCGGCCTGCGAGCGCGTGAACAGCTGCTTGACCCAGTTCACGACGCCGGTCTGCGCCTTCTTGATCGCGACGTTCGCCAGCGACGGGTTGTCCCACGACGTCTGGTCGTACGCGGTCTCGAGGATCTTGCGGATCGGCGAATCCTGCGGGTCGCCGAGGCGGTTCATCCCGTCGACGGCCTGGCCGAAGCTGCTGAAGCCCTGCACCGCGATGCCCTGCATGAACTTCTGCCAGTGCTGCGCGTACTCGGTCTTGTACATCCCGACGAGCGTCTTCTGGATCTGCTCGGGGCTGCCTTCCAGCGTCAGGTCGTCCTGCGTCGACGTGTTCAGCACCCAGTCCTTCGCCTGCAGTTCCTTGGTCGCCGCGTCGCGGATCGCCGGCTGCACGTAGTCGAACCACGCTTCGCGCGTGAACGTGCCCGGAATCGCATAGCTGCCGGCGACCAGCCCCTGGTTGCCGTCGCCGACGATGCGCGCGATGGTCATCGGCGCGAAGCGGGTCGACGCGCGCGCCTTGATTTCCTCGTAGACGCGCTGGCGGGCCGGCATGCCGCGCACGACGCGGCGCAGGTTCTCGCGGGTCTGGTCGACGAGCGCGAGGTTCGCATCGATCATCGGCCAGTCGTTGTCGTTCACGCGGGCGAGATAGAACGAGATCATGCGCTCGGCACTCTTGATCATCTCGTCGCGCGGCATGTTGCCGCGATTCGTCTCGAGCCAGCCGCGCCAGAAGCGGGCGAGCTGGTCGGTCAGGTGCGCCTGTTCGACGTGACGCTTGTCGGACAGCATCAGGTAGGTCTTCAGCGCGTTGTACGCGTCCTGCACGTTGGTCGGCGACGCGTCGCTGTAGAGGCCGCCCTGCGGCGCGGCCGGCTGTTGCGGCGCGGCGGCGGCGGCCGCCGCCGCGGATGCACCTTGCGCGGCGCCGGCGAGCGGCGTGGCGCCCGGCGGGTTCGTCGACACGGGAATCGCGCCGCCCTGCACGGCCCCCGATTCCGGCGGGCGCGTCATCGGCACGAGCTGTTCGGGATGCGCGTTCACGTCCTTCATGAACGACGCGAGGTTCTGCGAGACCGGCGCGAGCAGGATCTGGCGCACGCCGTTGTAGTACTCGGTCAGCAGGTGCTGCTCGAGACGGTCGCCCTGGTACAGGCCGAGCGACACCGACACCGGCTTGTCGCGGCGGAACTGTTCGAGCTGTTCGATGCGGTCTTCCAGGATGTCCATTGCCTGCAGGCGCGACTGCAGGTCGTTGCGGCCCTGCTGCAGGCGCGTGACGTTGTCGAGGTCGGCCTGCACGTTCGCGACGAGCTGCTGGTTGCCGATCGTCGACCAGGTCCAGCCGCCGAGCGCGAGTGCGAGCGCCGCGACGAAGCCGAAGAAGGTCGCGTAGCGCAGCCGGGTCTTGGTCGGGCTCGCGAACTGGCGCACGGTCTGGCGGTCCGCGAAGATCACCTTCGAGAACAGGTCGCGCAGGAAGAAGCCGTTCTTCGAGAACGCGCTGTGCGGCTTGGGCAGCGCGCTCGCGTCGAGGCCGAAGCGGTGCGCGATGCGCTGCGCGGCCGCGCTGTTGGTTTCGCCTTCCTGCAGCGCGCTGGTGAAGTAGAAGCCGCGGAAAATAGGCTTGTACTGGAACGGGTTGTTCTCGAACAGCGTCGCGAGGAACGCGCGCAGCGACGGCTTGATCGTCGAGAATTCGAGCGGGAAGCTCAGCTGGCCCGGCGACAGCTGGTTGCCGCGCGATAGCGACAGCTGCGCGACGCTGATTTCCTTCAGCCCTTCGTAGAGTTCCTCGAAGTGCGTGTCGAACTGCGCGACCACGTCGCGCTTGTCATCGGGCTCGTAGGGCAGGGTGGCGCCCCACACGCGGTCGTATTCGTGCTTGTCGCTGCTGCTGAAGAATTCGGTGAAGCCGGTGATCAGGTCGGCCTTGGTGAACATCACGTAGACCGGCGCGAACACCTCGAGCTTCTCCGTCAGCTCCTGAACGCGCTGACGGAGATTCTTCGCGAGGTTGATCGCGAACTCGGGGCGGTTGCCGGTGAGTTCGGCGATGCTCGCGGTGACGATGATGCCGTTGATCGGCGCCTTCGGACGATAGCGCTTCAGCAGGCCGAGAAAGCCGAGCCATTCGCTGCGGTCTTCCTCGTGCACCGAGTAGCGGCCGGCCGTGTCGAGCAGGATCCCTTCGGTCGTGAAGAACCAGTCGCAGTTACGCGTGCCGCCGATGCCGTGGATCACCGCGCTGTTCTTGTCCGCGAACGGAAACTGCAGGCCGGAGTTCAGCACGGCGCTGCTCTTGCCGGCGGCCGGGTTGCCGATCACGATGTACCACGGCAGTTCGTACAGCGCGGAGCCGCCCGACACCTGGCCGATCTTCGACGTCTTGATCGTCTTCACGGCGTCGGACAGGCGCGTGCGCAGCACGTCGAGGTCGGCGGTCTTCGTGTCGGGTGCGAGCGCGGCCGCGGCCGGCGCGGCGATCTTGCCGGTTTCCGCCTGCTCTTCCAGCACCTGCCCGAGCTGCCGGTTCGCGCGCTTCACGCGCCAGCGGCGCACCAGTGCGACGCCGAGCCACAGCACGAGGATCGCCGCGAAGGCGACCGCCGCCCACAGGAGCGGCAGCTGCAGCATGTCGGCAGCGATGAAGAGAATCGCCGCTAGCGCGACGATCCCGACAATCGAGAGCGTACGCGGATGAGTCAGCACGTTGAGGATGCGTTGCATAGGACGTTCAGGTTCCGGTGCGATTCGGTGAGGCGACGCAGGCGCGCCGAGCGGCAAGCGTGGCGCCGCGATGTGTCGCCATGCTGTCAAACGGGATGAAGGGGGCTGGCATCAATGCGCCCGCGGCATCGGAGAAGGCGCGCGCAATAATGAAAGGACGCTGTGAGAATTAAAACGGAAGCGGCTGCCTGAAAAAATCGCGCAACGGAATGCCCGATCGTTTGCGCCGCCCAAATCGTTTCCTGCCGGGTGATTAAAAAGCCCCATGCCGCCCTCATTATTTCTTGTCCGGCAGCCCTGACTAGCTGCCGCGTCCCAGTTTAAAACCGGGTTTATGGTATTCCACGTGCCCGAGATCCATCATTTTCCAACGGCCTCCCCAGGTCAGGCCGACTTGCTCGGCGACCTGTCCGTACAACTGGTAGCCGCGCATCGCCCAGGGATCTTTCTCGGAAATGACCAGCTTGCCGTCGCGCAGAAACGCGTTGTCGGCCGCGAGCCCGAACTGGTGATAACTCTGGAAGGCCGCCGCATTGGTCACGTTGGTGCCCATCTGCGCGAGCCGGTTCTGTCGTTCCGGACTCCGATAACCTTCCAGCAGCGCCATCTCGTAACCATATTGTTCGTGCATGATCTTGTAGACCAGCAGCAAACGCGTACGGAAATCGGGATCCAGCAGG
Source organism: Burkholderia sp. Bp8984 (assembly GCF_003853755.1). Classification (NCBI taxonomy): domain Bacteria; kingdom Pseudomonadati; phylum Pseudomonadota; class Betaproteobacteria; order Burkholderiales; family Burkholderiaceae; genus Burkholderia; species Burkholderia sp. Bp8984. The sequence continues at coordinate 58,220 of NZ_QTQN01000031.1, read as the reverse complement.
TTCCAGTCGCGGCTTGCATCTCTCAGCGCAGGCCGTACCTGTTCGACTTCCTTCGTGGCAAAGACTTCCGGCGGCAACGGCGGCGGCGGCACGAGCTGTTCGCCCTGCAGCAGCGCGGCGATCTTCTCGTCAGGCACGCGCGCCGTGTCGTCGTACTGAAATAATTGCCGACCGCGTAACGCAATGGCCACCAATGGCGGCGTCGCAAGAATACCTGCCGACACCATAATCATCAAGCGCCGCCGGATCAGTAAATTTTGCACGTCACTTAATGCGCCGCGCGTAACGGTTGCCGATTTAACAATTTGACTTCGCGTACGTGCGGCGTGATCGTTCGCGCGGCGCGTCAGGCGGCCGCGAAACTGGGCGACGGATTCGAAAACGGTCGCGCGGATACCCGGTAAAAGCAACAGTGCCGCAACCGCGACGGCAAGGGCGAAATAGGCGACGAGTGCGACGGCAATCAACGAAATCCCCGGAAATTGGAATTGATTGTGTTTTGCAATGCTTGCTCTTAGAATCAGGCTGCTTTGAGAGGCCGGGCTATATTATCGCGGTGAATTAAACCAGGATTCAATGAGACGCTGAATGAGTGCGCCGGAAAATTCAAATTCGAAAACCCCGCCCAGCCTGCTATCCGATACCAAACCGGCAGGCGGGGGCGAACCGCAGCAGTCGCGCATTCTCGCGAATCTGGAAGGACGTGTCACGCCGCCGGCCGAACCGCCGCGCCGTTCGTTGAAGGGGCCGATCGCGGCCGTCGTCGCGCTCGTGGTCGCCGTCGGCGGCTGGGGCGCATGGCGCTGGCAGCAGCAATCCGGCGAGGCGGCCGTCGTGGCCGCCGCGCCCGTGCAGGCACCGGCGAAGGCCGAGCCGGCCAGCGCCGCCGCCGTGCAGGTCGCGCAGAATGCCGCGTCGGCTGTGCCCGTCGTGCAAACGGCGACGATCGTCAACGACGATGCCGCGTCCCAGGTCGTTGCGTCCGCATCGGGCGCGTCGGGCGCGGACAACAGCCGCTTGTCGCGCGCGCTCGCGAACGGTGCCGACGATGCATCGGGCGCGGCCACGGCGGGCGCCGTCGCCGCGACGGCTGCCGCAGCAGCGGCGACGACGAAATCCGCGAAGGCCGACGCCACGAAGAGCGACAAGGTCGCCGCCCGCAGCAAGGCCGATGCGAAGGCCGACGCGAAGGCGGAGGCTCGCAAGCATCACAAGGAACAGCAGGCGGAGCTCGCGCAGGCGAAGAAGCGTCGCGAAGCGACGACCCGTACCGCGAGCGCGAAGGCGTCCGGGAAGGACGACCCGGATGCGGACCTGCTCGCCGCGCTGGTCGCCCGCACGAAGCCGGCCGACAAGAAGGCCGCCGCGCAGAAGGGGCAGGTCGTGCCGACCAAGACGGCCGCCGCGACGGGCGGTTCGCTCGCATCGCGCGTGAAGGATTGCGCGGAGCGCGGCTTCTTCGAGGATCAGCTGTGCCGCTGGCGCGTCTGCGACGGCCACTGGGGCAAGGATCCGGCCTGCCCGACCGCCGCGCAGTCGGAGACGCGGCAGTAACCGGCATCACACCAGCCTGCACATCGCACCTGCGCCGCCCACCGGGCGGCGCGTTGTTTTTGGGGACGTCTTACGCCGGACGGCAGGATGTGACAATGTCACGAAAATGCCGCATGCATCGGGCATACGTTTCCTTCCATTTCCCGGCGTGGCGCCGCAATGCGCGATGCGCGGCGCGGCGAGCGCCGCACGACCTTCGACACGATGGACCTGATCGTACAGACTTACGGCGCCGATACGTCCGGCATGGTGTGCGGATTCCGCTTCGTCCCGGGCGGATCGGGCGCGATGCTCGATGCCGATGCGGCCGCCGCATGGCTGCGCACGTGCCGCGAGCGCGATGCGGCCGCATCGGACGATTTCGTCTGGCTGCACTTCAATCTCGCGCACGGCGCGAGCGAGCGCTGGATGCGCACGCACCTCGGATTGCCCGACAGCTTCTTCGAATTCCTCCACGAAGGATCGCGCTCGACGCGCATCGAGCAGGAGGACGGCGCGCTGCGCGCGATCGTCAACGACGTGATGTTCAACCTCGAGCTGACGCCGTCGGAAATCGCGACGCTGTTCGTCCACGTCGAGCGGCGCATCATGGTCACCGCGCGGCTCAAGCCGCTGCGTTCGGTCGATACGCTGCGCGCCTGCGTGCGCGACGGCGAGCGGTTCCGGTCGCCGGCCGAACTGCTCGTGCACCTGCTGCGCGACCAGGCCGACCTGCTGATCCAGATCATGCGGCGCACGAGCATCGACGTCGATCGCATCGAGGATCGCTTCCTGTCGCAACGGCTCACGTCGAACCGCATCGAGCTCGGCGCGATGCGCCGCACGCTGACGCGGCTGCAGCGCATGCTGGCGCCCGAGCCCGGCTCGATTTTCCGGCTGCTCGCGAAACCGCCCGCGTGGCTGCACGCCGAAGACGTGCAGGAGCTGCGCGAATCGACCGAAGAGTTCTCGCTGGTGCTCGCCGATCTGTCGGGGCTCAACGAGCGGATCAAGCTGTTGCAGGAAGAGATCGGTTCGCGGCTCGACGAGCAGAACAACCGGACGCTGTTCACGCTGACGCTCGTGACCGTGATCGCGCTGCCGATCAACATCGTCGCGGGCTTCTTCGGGATGAACGTCGGCGGCGTGCCGTTCTCGGAGAACAAGCACGGGTTCTGGCTGATGGTGCTGCTGGTCGCGGGCTTTACCGCACTCGCCGCGTGGTGGGCGTTTCGCCGGCGCGACGATCGCTAGGGCCCGTTATTGGCGTGAACAGGCGCCAGGTCGGCATTGGCGCGGCGCCGCACGCGGCGGCAACAAAAAACAGGCCCCGCATCCGGGGCCTGCGATAGGCGGTGAAGGGACGTGAAGGGACATGAAGCGTCGAACGCCGGCCGGCGCCGCGTATCGCGCGGCACCGGCCGGCCGGATCACGTTACTGAACCAGCGTCTTGCGCGGCTTGAACATGCCCTGGTAGCGCAGCGACGGACGTTCCTTCACCGTCGGCGCGATGCCGCCGAAGCTCGGCGTCTGGCGCAGCTTCATCGCGGCCGGCGAAGCGACCGAGCCGATCGACGTCGAACGCGAAGCCGGCGCGAGGTTGTTCGCGACGAGCAGCGCGGCCTCGCTCTTCAGGTTCGCGAGCAGCACCGGATCGACCGAGCTGTTGACCTGCGTGAGCAGGCCGCTCCACGCGGCGTCGCTGTAGTTCACGACGTAGTAGTCGAGACCGCTCGGATCCGCGACCACGCCCGTGCAGCCGTCGATCCGCGTCTGCGTCTGCGTATCCTTCAGCGCGAGCGTCGTGCGTTTCGCGAGACCCTGGCCGTACGCGAGCGTGATCGGTACCGTCCACTGCAGGCCCGGATACGCGTTCTTGTTCGGGAACGGCTGCTGTTTCAGCGTGACGACCGTCTGGTTCTTCGTCATGTCGCACTGCGTGTCGAGCGAGATCAGCGGCACGCCCGTCTGGCGCACGTAGCTGTCGCCGATCGGGCCGACCGCCTGGCCGCTTTCCTTCGACAGCGCATCCCACAGGCGCTTCGGCGTGCCGTTGCCGAACGAGTAGTCGACCAGGTATTGTTGCAGGCCCTTTCGCAGCGTCTGCTCGCCGAGATAGTTCTCGAGCGTCTTCAGCACATGGCCGCCCTTGTCGTACGTGAACGCGCTCGCGCTCAGCACGAAGTCGTTCGACGCCCAGTCGTTGAAGTTCGGCGCGACCGGGAACGCGTTCGGGCCGATGTCGCGATTGATCACGCGATACTTGTTCTTCACCTGGTCGAGCCAGCTGAACTCGTCGGGGAAGAACTGGATCGTCGTCTTCGTCTCGAAGAACGTCGCGAACGACTCGTTGAGCCAGACGTTGTCCCACCAGTCGGCCGTGACGAGATCGCCGAACCACTGGTGCGCGACTTCGTGCGTCAGCACCTCGTTACCGTAGCGCGACATCGGCTGGCCCGGTTGCGGCAGGATGTCGTCGGCGAACTCGAGGATCGACCCCCAGTTCTCCATCCCGCCGAAGTTCAGGTCCTTCTGCTCCTTGAACGCGTCGTTCGCGGCGACCGTATCGAACTTCGTCAGCGGCAGCGGGATACCCGTGTAGCGGTAATAGAAATCGAGCGCCTGCTTGGTGCGGTCCATCGCCGGCTTGGCCCAGTCGCTCATGCCCGGCGGCGTGAACACGCGCAGGTGCAGGCCGCCCTTGCCGCCCGGCAGCGGGCTCGAGAAGTCGTCCTCGTAGGTGTCGAACATGCCGCCGCCGAAGAACAGCAGGTACGACGGCATCGGCGGCGTCTTCTCGAACTGCACGAGCTTGTAGCCGCCGCCGACGTTGGTCGACGGCTTCTCGGCCGCGTTCGACACGACGCGCCAGTTCTGCGGCACTTCGGCCGTCACTTCATAGGTCGGCCGGAAGGCCGGCTCGTCCCAACCCGGGAACCACTGGCGCGACAGGTTGGTTTCGCCCTGCGTGAGGATCGCGCCGCTCGTCTTGCCGTCGGTGCCCTTCAGGTCGACGCGGAACACGCCTTCGGCGGCCGAGCAGCCCGGATACGGGTCGTCGCCGCAGCTGCCGCCCGTCTGCGTGGCCGGATCGTCGTACGACTTGAAGTTGATGATGCCGGACCATTCCATGTGCAGCGAATAGTTGCCCGGCGCGATCGTGCCGGCGACGGGGCGCAGCTGGTAGAAGTCGCCCTTGTCCTGCGGCGTCGCGATCAGCTGGATGTTGCCCGGCTGCAGCGTGATGCGGCCGTTCGTGAACTTGATCCGGTGGCCGGCGATCACGATGTTGTTGACCGGCTTCAGCACCTTGATCTCGACGTCGGCGCGCCCGTCGAACGCGTTCAGCGCATCGTTCGGGCGGAACCACAGCCGGTAGTTGACCGGTACCACGGTGTCCGGCAGCTCGACGGGCGACACGCTCTTGTCGACGTTGGAGGCTGACGGCGGCGTGTTGGCGGCGGGCGACGAGCTCGAGTGCGGCGCGCCGGCGGAGCTGAGTGCGGAAGCCGAGCCGACGCCGCTGTCGTCGCCGCCGCACCCGGCGAGCGCGAGTGCGGCAACCAGCGGCAGGTAACGCATCTTGTGAATGTTGATCGACATGACTGAAACCTCGATTGTTGAAAGAATCGTTCAGTGCTGCGAAAACGCCGGCAAAAGAAATCCCTCGCCGTTAATCAACAGCGACGAGAAATGCCAATGACGGATTATTCGAAAAGACGGCCGGCCGACTACGTGAAGGTAATCATGGTTTACTGCCCCCTCTGTGTTTCCGGATGTCGGTTAACTGGCCGGTTCAAAATGGCCGGGCGCGGGTTGTACTGAATTGATTTCGCGCGCACGACACGGGGCCGCCCGCCCTGTGCGGGCGTGCATTCCCTTTGAACCGACGACCCACGGGGCTGGCCGTACCAGGCCGCAGGACGGAAGGACGGCGTGTCGCCGTTCCGTAAAATCGCCGTCATACGGCTTGAAGGTTTGTCGGCCTGCTCGAAGGATGCGTAAATATACTTGATGGTTTTGGGTAAAGGAAACGAAAAAATTAGAAAGTGCTTCTCTTGAATTTTTCGCGCGCCATTGAATGCTGGGAGGCATTAATTCGCTTTCTGTTTAGCCGTTCGTTTCCGTAGTTTTAATCTATTAACGATCTCGCCGATGCGCGAAAACTACGAATCAGGGCGTGGCGCGGCGCGCTCGGTACAATGCGGCGACGACCCGCCGATCGATTGCCGCAAGGAGGCCAGCCCATGCCACGAGCCCTGTTCCGTATCGCGCCGCTGCGCGCCATGCTGCTGCTGTTCGCCGCCGTCTTCGCGCTCGGCGGGTGCGCGGGCCTGACGCGCGAGCCCGTGAGCGTGACCGTCGCCGGGCTCGACCCGCTGGCCGGACAGGGCCTCGAGATGCGCTTCAGCCTGAAGCTGCGCGTACAGAACCCGAATGACACGCCGATCGAATACGACGGCATTTCGGTCGCGCTCGACCTGAACGGCACGCCGTTCGCGAGCGGGGTCAGCGATCGCTCGGGCGTCGTGCCGCGCTTCGGCGAGGCCGTGATCGACGTGCCGGTTTCGGTGTCGGCGTTCGCCGCCGCGCGGCAGGCGTGGAACCTGCCCGGCGCGGCAGCCAGCGGCGAGTTGCCGTACGCGCTGCGCGGCCGGCTCGCCGGCGGCGTGCTCGGCACCGTGCGTTTCAGCGATGCGGGCACGTTGCGCATGCCGGCGACGCCGGGGTGGGGCGGCTAGACGATGCCTGCGCGACGCCCCGGATGCCGGACCGGACGAAGCGGCGTGATTGCAGCGCCGTCTGACGATTCCTGACGATCGTGTTTCGTGCGCCTTACGTTTTGCGCTGCAATCGCGTTTAGACTGCCTCGGTCCGGAGGGCCGGACGACTTTTTCGAGAGGGCACCATGGCAGCGAAATTCGTCATCAAGAAAGCGAACGACGGGCAGTTCCTGTTCCACCTGAAGGCCGCCAACGGCGAGATCATTCTGCGCAGCGAGCTGTACAAGACCAAGGCGTCGGCGGAAAACGGCGTCGCGTCCGTGCGCAAGAACGCACCGGACGACGCGCGCTACGAGCGCAAGACCGCGAGCAACGGCCAGTTCATGTTCAACCTGAAGGCCGGCAATCACGAGATCATCGGCACGAGCGAGCTGTACAAGGCTGAAGCCGGCCGCGAGAACGGCATCGCGTCGGTGAAGCAGAACGCGCCGGGCGCGGCGCTCGACGACCAGAGCTGACACGCCGCGAGCATCGCGCGGGTGGCGGCCAGGGCGGTCGCCCGCGCTTTGCCGCGCGGGCAAAGCGCGGTATGGTGTGGTCCGCGCGGCGCACTCCGGTAGTCCGGTAGCGCCGCCTGTCTGAAGCCAACCGTAGCCGAGCTCGCGTGACCGATTTCCCCGTTTTCCACTGGACCGACGCCGACGGCGCCGAACATGCCGTGCGCTGGCGCTCCGAAGCCGGCGTGCAGCCGCCGAAGCGCGCCGTGCCCGCCGACGACCGCCTCACCGCCGACGCGGCGTACCGCCTCGCGTGCGAGGGCACCGCGCTCGTCTGGCAGGGCGATTTCCAGAATGCACGCCAGCTCGTGCAGGCGATGGCGCGCCGCGTCGAACGCAAGCCGAAGAAGGCGAAGGCCGCGGTCGGCGTCGACGCGTTCAACCTGCACCGGCTCGCGCAATCGCAGCGCGCCCGCACGCTCGGGATGCTGCTGATCCCGCTCGACGCCGACTACACGATCCCGCTGCGCCGCGCGCCCGACGTGCGCGCCGCATGCGAGGAAGCATACGGCCCGGGCGGCGCGCCGTCGGTCGTGTCGCTGCGCGAACTGCTCGGCCTCGTCGGCGCGCACGAATGGCGCAAGAAGGGCGTGCCGATCCCGGCGCTCGGCGGCGCGCCGATCCATCCGCATTACGGCGTGTTCTCGCCGGTGCGCGGCGAATACGTCGAACTCGTCGCGCGCACGCCGCTGCCCGCGACCTCGCTCGCGTTCGATATCGGCACTGGCACCGGCGTGCTCGCGGCCGTGCTCGCGTCGCGCGGCGTCGAGCGCATCGTCGCGACCGACCAGGATCCGCGCGCGCTCGCATGCGCCCGCGAGAACGTCGCGCGGCTCGGTCATGCCGGGCGCGTCGACGTCGTCGAAACCGACCTGTTTCCGGCCGGCCGCGCGCCGCTCGTCGTCTGCAACCCGCCGTGGGTGCCGGCCCGTCCGAGCGCGCCGATCGAATACGCGGTCTACGATCCCGACAGCCGCATGCTGCGCGGTTTCCTCGCGGGGCTTGCCGACCATCTCGAACCGGGCGGCGAGGGCTGGCTGATCCTGTCCGATTTTGCCGAGCATCTCGGCCTGCGCCCGCGCGACACGCTGCTGCAATGGATCGACGAAGCCGGCCTCGTCGTGCTCGGCCGCGAAGACATCCGCCCCGCGCACCCGAAGTCGGCCGACGCGGACGATCCGCTGCACGCCGCGCGCCGCGCCGAGGTCACGTCGCTCTGGCGGCTCGGCGCGCGAGCCTGATCGCGTATTTTCGGTAAACTGTCGCCATTCCTCACGAATTCCCGCCGCCGGGCCGTGGTCGACCGACCGTGGCCCGGCGCCGTTTCACGATGTCGAACAAGACCTACGAAATCCGTCCGGAGCAGTCCGTCGAGCTGCTGAAGGAACTGCACATCCTGACCCGCGACGGCAAGCTGAACCAGGACAGCCGCCGCAAGCTGAAGCAGGTCTATCACCTGTTCCAGTTCATCGAGCCGCTGCTCGCGAGCGTGCAGGCCGACAAGGGCGGCGTGACGCTCGTCGATCACGGCGCCGGCAAGTCGTATCTCGGCTTCATCCTGTACGACCTGTTCTTCAAGCAGCAGCCGGGGCACGGCACGCCGGCGTTCGCGTCGCACGTGTACGGGATCGAGACGCGCGAGGAACTCGTCACGCGCTCCACCGAACTCGCCGCGCGGCTCGGATTCGGCGGGATGTCGTTCCTGAACCTGTCGGTCGCCGATTCGATCACGTCGCCGAAGCTGCCCGAAACGGTCGACGTCGTCACCGCGCTGCATGCGTGCGACACGGCGACCGACGACGCGATCCGGTTCGCGCTCGCGAAGCGCGCGCAGCACATCGTGCTGGTGCCGTGCTGCCAGGCGGAGGTCGCGGGCGTGCTGCGCAAGAACAAGGGCAAGTCGCTCGCGAACGCGCTGACGGAAGTGTGGCGGCATCCGCTGCATACGCGCGAATTCGGCAGCCAGATCACCAACGTGCTGCGCTGCCTGCAGCTCGAGGCGCACGGCTACCAGGTGAGCGTGACCGAGCTGGTCGGCTGGGAGCATTCGATGAAGAACGAGCTGATCATCGCGCAGTACAAGAACTTGCCGCGCCGCAAGCCCGGCGAGCGGCTGAACGAGATCCTCGGCATGTTCGGGCTCGCCGAACTGAACGAGCGCTTCTTCGCGCCGGCACCCGCGGCGGCGGCCGGCGAGGCCGTCGAGCAGTCCGCGGACTGAGGCGGATCGAGGCGACCGAGGCGGACCAAGGCGGACCAAGGCGGACCAAGGCGGACCGACGCCCGGCCCCCGTCCGCCGCGCGCCAGCCACCCGCCGCGCGACGCGTCAGACGTCGTCGCCCGGCCGGCGCATCCATTCACGCCAGCCGTCGTGGCCGAGGCGGCGCAGCGTTTCCTGGTTTTTCTCGTAGATCGCGGATGCGTCCGGGAACGCATCGACCGCGCGCGCGATGCTGTCCTCGCGCAGCAGGTGCAGGATCGGATACGGCGCGCGGTTCGTGTAGTTCTCGATGTCGTCGGCTTCGCTGCCTTCGAACCGGTACTCGGGATGGAAGCTCGCGATCTGCAGCACGCCGTCGAGTCGCAGTTGCCGCACGAGCCGCTCGGCGAAGAACAGCGCATCGTTGTAGTCGACGAAATCCGCGAACGCGCGCGGATAGATCACGAGCGTCGTGTCGACCTGCTGCGGATCCGCCGCTTCGAGCGCGCGCAGCTCGGTTTCGAGATCGGCGAGCACATCCTCGAGCGTCGTCGCTTCGCTGATCGCATAGCGTACCTGTTCCTTCACATAGACACTCTTCGCGAACGGGCACAGATTGAGCCCGATCACCGCGCGCGCGAGCCAGTGCCGCGTGGCGGCGAGAATGTCGTCGTGGGAGTCGGGGCGGGTATCGGTCATGGCGGAGGCGGTCGGGCGAAGCGGCAGCGAGGGCCGCATTGTAGCCGGAGCGGGCACGCCGGGTCGGCGCGTGCGCCGCCCGTCACGCGCAGGCGGCGTCGATCAGCTGCGTGGCCAGCGCGGGCGCGGTGCCGATCGGCGTTTCGCCGTGCCGGTAGGTCTGGCTGGCCGCGTAGATGCCTTCGACGATGAGCGCGAGCGCGTCGGCGAGCGCTTTCGGCTGCCGGGCGCCCGCGCCTTCGCACAACTCGAGGAGCCGCTTCATCAGCTGTTCCTTGTTCTGCGCGACGCGCTCGCGCGCCGGATGCGACGTATCCGGGAATTCGGCCGCGACGTTGACGAACGGACAGCCGCGATAGTCCTTCTGCGTCGCGCGTTCGGCCAGATCGACGAAATACTGGATCAATTGCGCCTTCGGCTGGCCCGGATGCTTCGCGACGCTCGAATCGAGACGCTCGAAGAAGCACGCATCCATCCGTTCCAGATACGCGAGGATCAGCTCGTCCTTCGACGAGAACTGGCGGTACAGGCTCATCTTGTTGACGCCCGCGCGCTCCACGACCGCCTCGACGCCGACCGCGCGCACCCCTTCCTTGTAAAACAGCTCCTCCGCGGCGCGCAGCAGGTGTTCCTGCGCGGCGGCCGCGGCGATCGGCCGGCGCGTGCGGCGTGCCGGCGGCTTGTTGGCGGCCTCGATGCCCGACATGATGACCCTCGACTGCGTGGTGAATTGCTTGACATGTTACCGACTGGTAACTACGATCGCAACACACTTGTGACCGATCGGTAACAATGCCGACCGGATCGACAGACAAATGCCACGTATCGGCCCGGGTCAGCCGATGCAGCGTGCGGCGGAGGTGGCCCGGAGGTGAGGCGGGGCTGGCGCGCGAGCGCGGCCAGCCAACTGGAGAGCGACAACATGAACTGGGCAGTGACACGAATCGGCGGGCGCTTCCACTACGGATGGCTCGCGGCGGCGGTGGTTTTCCTGATCCTGCTGGCGGCGGCCGGCACGCGCGCGACGCCGAGCGTGCTGATGGTGCCGCTCGAGCGCGAACTCGGCTGGAGCCGCGCGGCGATTTCGCTGGCGATTTCGGTGAACATCGCGCTGTACGGCCTGACGGGCCCGTTCGCGGCCGCGGCGATGCAGCGTTTCGGGCTGCGGCCGACGATCCTGACCGCGCTGGTGACGATGGGCGCGGGCGTCGCGCTGTCGTCGATGATGACGCAGAGCTGGCAGATGGTCGTGATCTGGGGGCTGATGGTCGGCTGCTCGACCGGCGTCGTCGCGCTGACGCTGTCCGCGACTTTCGTCACACGCTGGTTCCATGCGCGGCGCGGGCTCGTGATGGGCATCCTGACCGCGAGCACGGCCACCGGCCAGCTCGTGTTCCTGCCGATGCTCGCGGCGATCGCGCAGCGCCACGGCTGGCGGCCGGTCGTGCTGGTCGTCGCGGTGGCGGCCGCGATCGTGATTCCGCTGGTCGCGTTCCTGCTGCCCGAGCGACCGGCCGACGTGCAGCTGCGCCCGTACGGAGAGCCGGCCGACGCGCCGGCGGCGCCCGACGCGACGAAGGAGAACCCGCTCGCGGTCGCGTTCCGCACGCTGCTGACCGCGAGCCGCTCGCGCGACTTCTGGCTGCTGTTCTTCAGCTTCTTCATCTGCGGCGCGAGCACCAACGGCTACGTTGGCACGCACCTGATCGCGATGTGCAGCGACTACGGGATGTCCGAAGTGCAGGGCGCCTCGCTGCTCGCCGCGATGGGCGTGTTCGACCTGTTCGGCACGACGCTGTCGGGCTGGCTGTCCGACCGCTACGACAACCGCGTGCTGCTGTTCTGGTACTACGGGCTGCGCGGGCTGTCGTTGATCTACCTGCCGCATGCGTTCGGCATCGACTTCTTCGGTCTGCCGCTGTTCGCGATGTTCTACGGGCTCGACTGGATCGCGACCGTGCCGCCGACCGTGCGGCTGGCCACCGACGTGTTCGGCAAGGCCGCGGCGCCGGTCGTGTTCGGCTGGATCGTCGCCGGCCACCAACTGGGCGCGGCGTTCGCGGCGCTCGGCGCGGGGCTGCTGCGCGCGAGCCTCGGCACCTATACGATCGCGTCGATGATCTCGGGCGCGCTCTGCATCGTCGGTGCGCTGATCGTGCTGCGGATCAATCGCGGCCCGTCCCGCGCGGCCGCGCAGGCCGCCTGAGCGCGGTGCGCCGGCCGGCCCGTGCGCGGGTGCGGCCGGTCAATGCAGGATCGGTGATTTGCATTGCGCGGGATGACCGGGCGCGCGACGGCTCAAGCGGTTATGCTTGCGGTTCGCCGGGCGTTCGCGCCCTTCATCGATGTCAGCGAGGAACCGCATGTCCGTCAAACCTGCTCCCACCACTGTTTCGATTCACGACCTGATCGCCGGCCGCTGGAGCCCGCGCGCGTATTCGGACGAGCCGATCAGCGCCGCCGATCTGCACGCGGTGCTCGAAGCGGCGCGCTGGGCGCCGTCCGCCTACAACGCGCAACCGTGGCGCTTCATCGTGTTCGATCGCACGCAGGACGAAGCGGCGTTCAAGCACGCATTCGCGACGCTGGTGCCGTTCAACCAGGGCTGGAACGCGCCGGCGCCGGTGCTGATCGCCGTGACCGCGCATACGCTCACGCCGAAGGGCGAGCCGGCGCCGGCCGCGCTGTACGATGCGGGCGCGGCCGCGATGTCGCTGGTGCTGCAGGCGCACGCGCTGGGTCTCGCCGCGCACCAGATGAGCGGCTTCGATGCGAAGGCGTTCCGCGATGCGTTCGAGATTCCGGCCGACGTCGCGATTCCGGCGATCATCTCGCTCGGCCACTACGGCAACGTCGACAAGCTCGACCCGGTATTGCGCGAACGCGAAAAGGCGCCGCGCACGCGCCATGCGATCGGCGAGGTCGTGTATGCGGGCGCATGGAAGAAGGGTTTCGACGCCGCGGCCTGATGGTGCAAGCGGGCAGGCGTGCGTCGAGCACCTTGTCCGCACCGGTTGCCGGTGCGCTGCAGGCGGGCAGCGGGGCGCGTCGGGCACCCCGTCTGCACCTGTCGCCGGTGTGCCGCAAGCGGGTGCCGGGGCGCGTCGAGCACTCTGTCCGAACCTGTCGCCGGTGCGCCGCAAGCGGGCGGCGGGGCGCCTCGGGCACCCCGTCCGCCCCTGTCGCCGGCATGCCGCAGGCGCGCCTGATCTCCGCCCGGGCCGGTTGCACCGCGCCGGCGGCCGCCCCCGGTTGTGATCCGGCGGGCTTCATGTTAAAAAGCCCGTCCTTTCCGTTTTCGCGCCGGCCATGCTGCGGCACCTTCCCATGACTTACTGCGCGATCGATTTCGGCACGTCCAATTCCGCCGTGGCCCTGCCCGACGGGGACGCCATGCGCCTCGCGCCCGTCGAGGGCGACCACCTGACGCTGCCCACCGCGATCTTCTTCAACAACGACGAGCAGACGGTCGAATACGGCCGGGCGGCGCTCGCGTCCTATATCGACGGTTTCGACGGCCGCCTGATGCGCTCGATGAAGAGCATCCTCGGCTCGCCGCTCGCGGAAACGACGACGGATCTCGGCGACGGCAGCGCGATGGCGTACACGGAGATCATCGCGCGCTTCCTGACGCACCTGAAACGCAAGGCCGAAGCGCGCGCCGGCGCGCCGATCGGCCGCGCGGTGCTCGGCCGGCCGGTGTTCTTCGTCGACGACGATCCGCGCGCCGACCGTCTCGCGCAGGACCAGCTCGAAGCGGCCGCGCAGTCGGTCGGGTTCGCGGACGTGCATTTCCAGTACGAACCGATCGCGGCCGCGTTCGACTACGAGTCGCGCCAGCAGGCCGAGCGGCTCGTGCTGGTCGCCGACATCGGCGGCGGTACGTCGGACTTCTCGCTGGTGCGCGTCGGGCCGGAGCGGATGGCGCGCCTCGAGCGCAAGGACGACGTGCTCGCGCACCACGGCGTGCACGTCGCGGGCACCGATTACGACCGGCGCGTCGAGCTGGCGGCGATCCTGCCGGCGTTCGGCTACCGCGCGCTCGATCCCGAGGGACGCGAGCTGCCGAACCGGATCTACTTCGACCTCGCGACCTGGCACCTCATCAACACGGTCTACACGCCGAAGCGGCTGGGCGAGCTGAAGCTGATGAAGCACCTGTACCAGGACGTGCGGCAGTACGACCGGCTCACGCGCGTGGTCGAGCAGCGGCTCGGGCATGCGCTGATGGCGCGCGCGGAAGAAGCGAAGATCGGCGTGGCGGCGGGCGGGGAGACGATGATCGACCTGAACGACGTGGAAGAGGATCTGCAGATCGCGTTCGACGCCGAACGCCTGGTCGACGCGAGCATCGACGACACGGCGCGCATCGTCGATGCCGCGCGCGAAACGGTGCGGCTGGCGGGCGTCGCGCCGCGCGACGTCGGCGCGCTGTATTTCACCGGCGGCTCGACCGGGCTCGCGTTCCTGTCGGGTGCGCTCGCCGGCGCATTCCCGGACGCGCAGCCGGTGTTCGGCGATCGCCTCGCGAGCGTCGCGACCGGGCTCGGCATTCACGCGCAGCGGCTGTTCGGCTGACCGGAGGCCATTCTCGATCGGCGGCGGCCGCATGGCTGCCCGCGCCGGAAAACAAAAAGCCCCGCCGAAGCGGGGCTTTTTTACACGAATTATCGCGCCGAACTTAGACCGGACGGATGTTCGCAGCTTGCAGACCCTTCGGGCCCGTCTTCACTTCGAATTCAACCTTCTGGTTTTCTTGCAGCGTCTTGAAGCCTTCGACGCGGATTTCCGAGAAGTGCGCGAACAGATCGTCGCCGCCGCCTTCCGGGGTGATGAAGCCGAAGCCCTTTGCGTCATTGAACCACTTGACGGTACCGGTTGCCATGTTACTTGTTCCTAAAAAGATAAAACGGGGCCGAGGCCCATGGGGTGCGGAAAATCAAGGAAGGGGGTAATGGGACCAACCGGAGTACCGTTGATGGGCGAACTACGAAAGAACCAATTCACTCGCCGCTTGAAATCCTGCAACGTTGTTTATACGGGTAATCGGTCGCGCGGTCAACCGGATTTCCATGCACTCAGGGTTATTGCGGAGTTAAGGTTTACAAACCTTGCAAACGATGCGACTTTTTTGTAGGGGCCGAACGATTTTGGCGCCAACTTGGAGGTGCAACCGTTAAACTACGCGCCGCGTGGACGGGTTGCCCCGATCGGGTGATCCTTCCCCCCAAAATTGCATGCGCGCTGCTGTCCGAGCCGATCCCGGACCGCGGGCCGACCATGCTTTTTGAGACATAGGAGAGGATGTGAAGAGTTCTATTCAACGGAACATCGGCCCGTTTGCACTGATGCTGACGGGGCTGGGTTCGATTATCGGTTCGGGCTGGCTGTTCGGCGCCTGGAAGGCTGCGAAGATTGCCGGTCCGGCGGCGATTTGCGCATGGATCATCGGCGCGGTCGTGATTCTCGCGATTGCGCTGACGTACGCTGAACTCGGTGCGATGTTCCCCGAGTCGGGCGGCATGGTGCGCTACGCGCGCTACTCGCACGGTTCGCTGGTGGGCTTCATCAGCGCGTGGGCGAACTGGATCGCGATCGTATCGGTGATCCCGATCGAGGCGGAAGCGTCGATCCAGTACATGAGCACGTGGCAGTATCCGTGGGCGCATGCGCTGTTCGTGAACGGCGAGCTGACGACACCCGGCCTGCTGCTGTCGGCCGTGCTGGTCGTCATCTACTTCATGCTGAACTACTGGGGCGTCAAGGCCTTCGCACGTGCGAACACCGCGATCACGATCTTCAAGTTCCTGATCCCCGGCCTCACGATCCTCGGCCTGATGCTGTCGAGCTTCCACTCGGAAAACCTCGGCACTGCATCGAATGCAAGCTTCGCGCCGTACGGCTGGTCGGCCGTGCTGACCGCGGTCGCGACGAGCGGTATCGTGTTCGCGTTCAACGGCTTCCAGAGCCCGGTGAACCTGGCCGGCGAAGCGCGCAATCCGTCGCGCAGCGTGCCGTTCGCGGTGATCACGTCGATCCTGATCGCACTCGTGATCTACGTGCTGCTGCAGATGGCGTACATCGGTTCGGTGAATCCGGCCGACGTCGCGAAGGGCTGGTCGCAGTTCAACTTCTCGTCGCCGTTCGCCGAACTCGCGATCGCGCTGAACCTGAACTGGCTCGCGATCCTGCTGTACGTCGACGCGTTCATCAGCCCGAGCGGCACCGGTACGACCTACATGGCGACGACCACCCGCATGATCTACGCGATGGAGCGCAACAACACGATGCCGAAGATGTTCGGCAACGTGCACCCGATCTACGGCGTGCCGCGCCAGGCGATGTGGTTCAACCTGCTCGTGTCGTTCATCTTCCTGTTCTTCTTCCGCGGCTGGAGCTCGCTCGCGGCAGTGATCTCGGTCGCAACGGTGATCTCGTACCTGACCGGCCCGATCAGCCTGATGGCGCTGCGCCGCGCGGCAACCGACATCGAGCGTCCGCTGTCGATCCCGCTGATGAAACTGATCGCACCGTTCGCGTTCGTCTGCGCGTCGCTGATCCTGTACTGGGCGAAGTGGCCGCTGACGGGCGAAATCATCCTGCTGATGATCGTCGCGCTGCCGGTGTATTTCTACTTCCAGGCGAAGTCGGGCTGGACCGGCTGGGGCGCCGACCTGAAGGCCGCATGGTGGCTGGTCGCCTACCTGCCGACGATGGCCGTGCTGTCGCTGGTCGGCAGCAAGGAGTTCGGCGGTTACGGCGTGCTGCCGTACGGCTGGGACATGCTGATCGTCGCGGCAATCTCGCTGGTGTTCTACTTCTGGGGCGTGAACACCGGTTACCGGACCCAGTATCTCGACGAGCGCGAGTCGCACGACGAGATCCTTGAAGGGGTCGGTGCCTGACGCCTGACCTGCCACCGGAATCGGCGGTGGCGGAAAGCGCAAAAAAGCCCGTCCGAGCGATGCTCGGGCGGGCTTTTTATTTGTGCTCGGCGCTTGTGTCGCCGTGTCGCGCGATTCAGGCGGCCGCGCTTGCGAACACGTAGTTCGTCATCGCGAGCACGCGTTGATACGTGCCGAGCGACTGGATGCCGAGCTGGTAGTCGTCGTCGGCTGCGCCGAGCGCGGTGAACACCGGCAGCAGGTGCTCGTCGGTCGGATGCATCAGCGCCGCGTGCGGCGCCTGACGGCGATAGTCGAGCAGCGCGTCGACGTCGCGCGCGGCGAGCTTCGCCTCGAACCAGTCGGTGAATTCCGCGACGCGCGGGTCCGCATCCTCGGGCGCCGCGCTGAAATCGGCCGCGCGCAGGTTGTGCGTGATCTGGCCCGAGCCGATCACCATCACGCCTTCGTCGCGCAGCGGCCGCAGCGCGCGGCCGAGCGCGAAGTGATGGGCCGCGTCCGCACGCGGCTGGATCGACAGCTGCGCGACGGGTACGTCGGCCTCCGGGAACATCAGCAGCATCGGCACCCACGCGCCGTGGTCGAGACCGTGCTCGGTCGTCGCTGTCGCGATGCCGGCCGCGTTCAGCAGCGCGGCCGCCCGCTCGGCGACCTCGGGCGCGCCCGGTGCCGGGTAGCGGATCTCGTACAGTGCGCGCGGGAAGCCGTAGAAGTCATGGATCGTTTCCGGGTGCGCGGCCACGCTCGCGACCGGCTGCTGCGTGCCCCAGTGCGCGGACAGCATCAGCACCGCGCGGGGGCGCGGCAATTCGGCGCCGAGGTGCGTGAATGCGCCGGACGGCAGCGTCGGGTCGATCGGCAGCGTCGGGGCGCCGTGTGACAGGTAAAGCGAAGGCAAGCGGTTCATGGTGGGGAGCCTGCAATAGTGGGTTGCCTGTGACTATAGGCGCGCACCGAACATTGATAAATCGGCTTGCCGGAATTTGATTGAATCGCAATGGTTGATAATTCGGCCGATTCAGGTGCGCGGGAGCAGGCGCGGGGAGGCTGGGCGCAGCTGGATCGAACCGGGAGGCGGCCGAATCGACGAAGATGCGTGGAGAACGGCGCCGAAGCGCCGCGTCGAGCGGCTTACCGTGCGGGCCGGATGCCGGCCCACGGCGTCGTCATCGGTGCGCTGAGCGCGAACAGGTCGAGCACGCGCGTGACGGTCTGATCGACGAGTTCCTCGATCGTCTTCGGCATCGCGTAGAACGCGGGCAGCGGCGGAAACACGATGCCGCCCATTTCGGTCACGGCGGTCATGTTGCGCAGATGCGCGAGGTTGAACGGCGTTTCGCGCACCATCAGCACGAGACGGCGGCGTTCCTTCAGCGTGACGTCGGCCGCGCGCGTGATCAGGTTGTCCGACAGGCCGTGCGCGACGCTCGCGAGCGTCTTCATCGAGCACGGGGCGATCACCATCCCGTCGGTTGCGAACGAACCGGACGCGATCGTCGCGCCGACATCGCGTACCGAATGCACGACATCCGCCCGGCCTTCGACTTCGGCCTTCGACAGCTGCAATTCATGCTGGATATTGAGCCAGCCGGCGTTCGAAACCAGCAGATGCGTTTCGACGCCGCCGGCGGCGCGCAGCAATTCGAGCAGCCGCACGCCGTAGACCGCGCCGGTGGCGCCGGTGATCGCGACGATCAGCCGGCGTGGCGGCGCGCTGGGAGATGCCATCGGGAACGGGGCGTTACGCGGCGGCGAACAGTTGCTGCAGTTCGCCCGACTGGTACATCTCCATCATGATGTCCGAGCCGCCGATGAATTCGCCCTTCACGTACAGCTGCGGGATGGTCGGCCAGTTCGAGAATTCCTTGATGCCCTGGCGGATCTCGTCGTCCTCGAGCACGTTGACCGTCTTGAACTGGTCGACGCCGCAGGCTTTCAGCACCTGCACGGCGCGGCCCGAAAAGCCGCACATCGGGAATTGCGCGTTGCCCTTCATGAAGAGCACGACCTGGTTTTCGTCGACGATTTGCTTGATACGTTGTTGGGTGTCCATGACTGACCTTGCGTTGGCGGGGCGTTAGAACGAAATGATAGCGGATTTCAACCGGGCGGGCCGGCCGTCAGACGGGCCGGCGGCCGCCCGTGGTGCGTTCGATCGCGGCGAGATCGGCGAGCGATTCGACCGCGACGAAGCCGCGTGACACGAGCAAGGCACGCACGGCTTCGGCCTGGTCGTAGCCGTGCTCGATCCAGAGCGTGCCGCCCGGTTTCAGGTACGCGCCGGCGCCTGCGACGATCGTGCGGATCGCGCTGAGGCCGTCGGCATCGTCGGTGAGCGCGCCGCGCGGCTCGAACCGCAGGTCGCCCTGCGCGAGGTGCGGATCGTGCTGCGCGATGTACGGCGGATTGCTGACGATCGTGTCGAACGCGAGCGTCGGCTCGAGCGCGGCGTACCAGTCGCTCTGCAGCCAGTGCAGCGGGCCGCCGGGGCGGCGCGCGTCGAGCAGCTTGTGCGCGTTGCGCCGGGCGACGTCGAGCGCGGCCGATGAGCGGTCGAGCGCCCACACGCGTGCGTCGGGCCGTTCGGCGGCGATCGACACGGCGATCGCGCCGCTGCCGGTGCCGAGATCGAGCACGGCCGGATGCGGGCGACCGTCGATCGCGTCGAGCGCGGCTTCGACGAGGAGTTCGGTTTCGGGGCGCGGGATCAGCACGTCGGGCGTCACATCGAACGGCCGGCCGAAGAATTCGCGCATCCCGACGAGCTGCGCGACCGGCTCGCCCGCGACGCGGCGCGCTTCGAGCGCGCGGTAGCGCGCGATCGCGGCGGGCTCGAGCGGGGCGTCGCCGCGCGTGATCAGCTGCGTGCGGGTCCAGCCGAGCGCGTACGCGAGGAGCACGCGCGCATCGACCGGGTCGAGCGGCGACGCGCGCAGCAGATCGTCGGCGGTGGTGTCGGGCATCGCGACCTCAGTCGGTGTCGCCGAGCGACGCGAGCAGTTCGGCCTGGTGTTCGGTGACGAGCGCGCCGATCAGTTCGTCGAGATCGCCGTCCATCAGCGCCTCGAGCCGGTACAGCGTGAGGTTGATCCGGTGATCGGTCATCCGGCCCTGCGGGAAGTTGTACGTGCGGATCCGCTCCGAGCGGTCTCCTGAGCCGATCAGGCTCTTGCGCGTTGCCGCTTCCTTCGCGTGCTGCTCGTGATACTGCTTGTCCTTGATGCGCGCGGCGAGCACCTTCAGCGCACGATCCTTGTTCTTGTGCTGCGAGCGGTCGTCCTGGCACTCGACGACGATCCCGGTCGGGATGTGCGTGACGCGCACCGCCGAATCGGTCTTGTTGATGTGCTGGCCGCCCGCACCCGACGCGCGGAACGTGTCGATCCGCAGGTCGGCCGGATTGATCTCGACCTCGCCGATTTCGTCGGCTTCCGGCATCACCGCGACCGTGCAGGCGGACGTGTGGATGCGCCCCTGCGTCTCGGTCGCCGGCACGCGCTGCACGCGATGGCCGCCCGATTCGAACTTCAGCCGCGAGTAGGCACCCTGGCCGGCGATCCGCACGATCACTTCCTTGTAGCCGCCGAGATCCGACGGGCTCTCCGACATCATCTCGACCTGCCAGCGCTGGCGTTCCGCGAAGCGCAGGTACATGCGCAGCAGGTCGCCCGCGAACAGCGCCGATTCGTCGCCGCCGGTGCCCGCGCGGATTTCGAGGAAGATGTTGCGGTCGTCGTTCGGGTCCTTCGGCAGCAGCATCTTCTGCAACTCGCCTTCGAGGCGAACCATGCGTTCCCGCGCGCTGCGAATCTCGTCTTCGGCGAAATCCCGCATCGATGCATCGGCGACCAGCTCCTGCGCGGCCGTCTCGTCGCTGCGCGACTGGCGCCACAGCGCGTACTGCTCGACGACCGGGCCGAGTTCCGCGTGTTCGCGCGTCAGCTTGCGGTACTGGTCGAGGTCGGCCGTGACGTTTTCGCGGCTCAGCAGGTCGTTCAGTTCGGCCAGCCGGATAGACAGCTGGTCGAGCTTGCGTTGCATGCTCGTCTTCATGGTGTGGAGCGACGCTCCCGGACAAAAGGGGTATTCGAAAAGGATAGGCCGGCGCGCGGCCGGCGGCAGGGGCAACCGGCCGGCGCTAGTGGCCGGACTGGTCGTTCGAGCGCGGCGCGTGCTGGTAGAAGCCGCGCATCAGGTCGATCAGCGAATCGCGGTCGGTGCCGTTCACGCGGTTGAGCGCGCTCGTCGGGCCGTGGATCAGCTTGTTGGTGAGCGCCTGCGACAGCGCTTCGAGGACGGCGGCCGGATCGTCGCCGCGCGCGAGCAGCTTCTGCGCCTTCTCGACTTCCGCGCGGCGCAGCGCGTCGGCCTGCGTATGCATGTGACGGATCACCGGCACGACGCTGCGCGTGTCGAGCCACTGCATGAAGTTCTGCACGCGGGTTTCGATGATCGTCTCGGCTTGTGCAACCGCGGCCTGGCGCGATGCGTTGCCTTCGCGCACGATCGCACCGAGATCGTCGACGGTGTAGAGGAACACGTCCTTCAGCTTGCCGACTTCCGGCTCGATGTCGCGCGGTACCGCGAGGTCGACCATGAAGATCGGCCGGTGGCGGCGCGCCTTCACCGCACGTTCGACCGCGCCGAGGCCGATGATCGGCAGCGTCGACGCGGTGCACGACACGATGATGTCGAATTCGTGCATGCGGGCCGGCAGGTCCGACAACGGCATCGCGCGGCCGTTGAAACGTTCGGCGAGCCGCTGGCCGCGTTCGGCCGTGCGGTTCGCGACGACGAGCTCGCGCGGGCTCTGCGCGGCGAAGTGCGTCGCGCACAGCTCGATCATCTCGCCGGCGCCGATGAACAGCACGCGCTGATCCGACACTTTTTCGAAGATGCGCTGCGCGAGGCGGACCGCGGCGGCGGCCATCGACACCGACTGCGCGCCGATCTCGGTCGTGCCGCGCACTTCCTTCGCGACGGCGAACGTGCGCTGGAACAGCTGGTTCAGATAGGTGCCGAGCGCGCCGGCTTCCGTCGCGGTGCGCACCGCATCCTTCATCTGGCCCAGGATCTGCGTTTCGCCGAGCACCATCGAATCGAGACCCGACGCGACGCGGAATGCGTGCCGGACCGCTTCCGATTGCGGCAGCGCATAGACGTGCGGGGCGAGTTCGTCGACCGGAATCTGGTGGTACTCCGACAGCCAGCGAATCGCACCCTCGCGGGCGGCCCGATCGTCGGTCGCGCAATAGAGTTCGGTGCGGTTGCAGGTGGAGAGGATTGCCGCTTCGGGCGCATTCGGCGCCTGGGGGCCGAGGAACACGTTCTTGAACGTGACGAGAGCCGGCTTGATTTGCTCGAGCGGAAACGCCACGCGTTCGCGCAGGGCGACAGGCGCAGTGTGGTGGTTGATTCCGATCGTGAGGAGTTGCATATCGAGGGCTATCGTTTAGCCCCATATTATAGCGTTTCAGCGATTTCCTCACTTGCGGCATACCGGGCATCGGCGTGGCGCGGCCTCGAATTTGGGGGCTCGATCGGCACGCGGTCGAGCTGGTAGCCGTAGCCGTAGAGCGGCAGAAGCCGGTAGCCGTGCTCCGGAAGCAGCCGCAGCTTGCTGCGCAGCCGGGACGCATGGGTGTCGAGCGTGCGCGACTTCATGTCGCGGCGGCGGCCCCACACCGTTTCGAGGATATGGGCGCGCGACACGGGCCGCGACAGGTTCGCGAACAGCAGCTGTGCGAAGCGGAACTCCTTCGGCGTGAGCGCGACGATCGCATCGCCGAAGCGCACGAGGCTGTGGGTCGCATCGAACGCGTATTCTCCATACATTTCGCGCGAGCGATTCGGCGGCCGCCGGACACCTGCGCGCCGGCTCAGCGCGTTGACGCGTGCGAGCAGCTCGGGGCCGCTCACCGGGCGCACGAGGCAGTCGTCGGCCCCAGCGTGCAGGCACGACACGACTTCGCTTTCGCGCGGCAGCTGCATCACGGCGATGGCCGGCAGCCCGGGCAGGATCGCCTGCGCCCGCGGAATGACTTCCTCGGCCGGCTGGTCGCCGGCCCAGTTGCCGATGATCAGCATGTCGCAGGTATCGGTGGCGAGCCACTCGAAGAATGCCGCGCTGGACGGAAACGCGTGGCACACATGGCCGCCGGCGAACAGCAGGCGGTTCAGGAGCGCAGCATGATGCGCCTCCGGATCGATGAGAGCGATTCGCATGAGGATTTCTTCAATACGCCTGCGGGCGCGCGCTTGCCATAACGTCGGGTCGGCCCCTACACTCGAATGTTCGCGGCGCCCGGCTGGTCTCGGGTTCGATGGATGAATCGATGCTAGCCGCTGGCAACGTTCACGCCTATGGGACGAATCTGAATTTATAGAAGGCGTCGAATGAACTGGTTTGGAATCCTTGTCCTGGGAGCGGCCGTCGGGCTGTTCGGCCGGTGGCTGCATCCGATGCGGCGCACGGGCCGGCCGGCATGGTGGATCGTGGTGCTGGTCGGCATCGCAAGCGCCGCCGCCGCGCGCATGGCCGGCAATCTCTCTGGACTGTTTTACGACGGCGAAACGCTCGAATGGCCGGTCTGCACCGGTGTCGCGTTCCTCGCCGTAGCCGTGACGGTCGCCGTGTCGGCCCGTCGCTGAACGCTCTCAGGTGAAATCATGAATGCCCGTCTCCCCGAAGTCTCGTCGGTGCCGGCCCGCCTCGCGCTGCTGCGCGGCGCGATGGTCCGCGAGGATCTGGCCGCCTATCTCGTGCCGTCCGCCGATCCTCACCTGTCCGAGTACCTGCCCGAGCGCTGGCAGGCGCGACGCTGGCTGTCCGGCTTCACGGGCTCGGTCGGCACGCTGGTCGTGACCGCGGATTTCGCGGGCTTGTGGGTCGACAGCCGCTACTGGGTGCAGGCCGAGGCCGAACTCGCAGGCACGGGCGTCCAGCTGATGAAGATGACGGGCGGGCAGCAGAGTGCGCCGCACGTCGACTGGCTCGCGCAGAACGTGCCGGCCGGGGCGACGGTCGGCGTCGACGGCGCCGTGCTCGGCGTCGCGGCGGCACGCGCGCTGACGGCCGCGCTGAGCGCGCGCGGCATCGCGCTGCGCACCGATCTCGACCTGCTCGACGCGATCTGGCCGGAGCGCCCGGGGCTGCCGGGAGACGCGGTGTTCGAGCACGTGGCGCCGCAGGCCGACACGACGCGCGCGAGCAAGCTCGCCGAAGTGCGCCGCGCGATGCACGCGCAGGGCGCGCAATGGCATTTCGTGTCGACGCTCGACGATCTCGCGTGGCTGTTCAACCTGCGCGGCGCCGACGTCAACTTCAACCCGGTGTTCGTCGCGCACGCGATGATCGGGGCCGATCGCGCGACGCTGTTCGTCGCCGACGGCAAGGTGTCGCCGGCGCTGGCCGCGTCGCTCGCGCAGGACGGCGTCGAGGTCCGCGCGTACGACGCCGCGCGCGCGTCGCTCGCGGCGCTGCCCGACGGCGCGACGCTGCTGATCGATCCGCGCCGCGTGACGTTCGGCACGCTCGAGGCCGTGCCGGCCGGCGTGAAACTGATCGAGGCCGTGAACCCGTCGACGTTCGCGAAGTCGCGCAAGACGTCCGCCGAGATCGAGCACGTGCGCGTGACGATGGAGCACGACGGCGCCGCGCTCGCAGAATTCTTTGCGTGGTTCGAGCAGGCGGTGAACCGCGAGACGATCACCGAGCTGACGATCGACGAGCAACTCACGGCCGCGCGCGCACGGCGCCCCGGCTACGTGTCACCGAGCTTCGCGACGATCGCCGGCTTCAACGCGAACGGTGCGATGCCGCACTATCGCGCGACGCCCGAGTCGCACGCGACGATCGCCGGCGACGGCCTGCTGCTCGTCGATTCGGGCGGCCAGTACACGACCGGCACCACCGACATCACGCGCGTCGTGCCGGTCGGCACGGTCAGCGACCTGCAGCGCCGCGATTTCACGATCGTGCTGAAGTCGATGATGGCGCTGTCGCGCGCACGCTTCCCGCGCGGCATCCGCTCGCCGATGCTCGACGCGATCGCGCGCGCGCCGATGTGGGCGGCCGGGCTCGACTACGGCCACGGCACCGGTCACGGCGTCGGCTACTTCCTGAACGTGCACGAGGGTCCGCAGGTCATCTCGCACTACGCGCCGGCCGAGCCGTACACGGCGATGGAAGAGGGGATGATCACGTCGATCGAGCCGGGCGTGTACCGGCCCGGCAAATGGGGCATCCGGATCGAAAACCTGGTCGTGAATCGCGCGGGCGGGCAGACCGAATTCGGCGATTTCCTCGCGTTCGAGACGCTGACGCTGTGCCCGATCGACACGCGCTGCGTGCTGATCGAGATGCTGCATGAAGAAGAACGCGCGTGGCTGAACGCGTATCACGCGACCGTGCGCGAGCGCGTCGGCCGGCACGTGAGCGGCGACGCGAAGGCGTGGCTCGACGCGCGCACGCAGCCGATCTGACGCGACGCGCAATACACGACAGATACCGGCCGCGCGACGGCCGGACCACGACGGAGAGGGCAATCGATGGCAGACACCGCAGTGATCGTGATCGACATGCAGCGGGGGCTGGTGCAGCGGGCGCGGCCCGCGTACCGGCTCGACGACGTCGTGTCGGGCATCAACCGGCTGACGGCGGCGGCACGTGCGGCAAACGTGCCCGTGTGCTTCGTGCAGCACGACGGCGATGCGGACGACGACATCGTGCCCGGCACGCCCGGCTGGGAACTGCATGAGGAACTGATCGTCGGTCGCGCCGACTGGCGCATCCGCAAGCAGGTGAGCGATTCGTTCCACGACACGCCGCTCGCCGCGCAGCTCGACGGCCACGGCATTCGTTCGGTGCTGATCTGCGGTTATGCGACCGAGTTCTGCGTCGATTCGGCCGCGCGCCGCGCGGCACTGCTCGGCTATCGGACGACCGTCGTGTCCGACCTGCACACGACGAACGAGCGCGCGCACCTGTCGGCCGCGCAGATCGTCGCGCATCATCACTTCGTGTGGGAAAACAATACGCTGTCGGGCAATGCGGTGACGCCGCGTCCGCTCGCCGACGTGCTCGCCACGGAGTTCGCATGACGATCAAGGCGGTGGTGTTCGATTTCGGCGGCGTGCTGATCGACTGGAGCCCCGAGTACCTGTACCGGCAGCTGATTCCGGACGAAGCCGAGCGCCGCTGGTTCCTCACGCACGTGTGCGCGATGGACTGGGTGATCCGGCAGGACGGCGGGCAGACGATCGACGAAGGGACGAGCGAGCTGGTCGCGAAGTTTCCGGCGCACGAGACGCTGATCCGCGCGTTCTACGCGCGCTGGCACGAGATGATCGGCGGCGTGCTCGACGAAGGCGCCGCGCTCGTCGACCGGCTCGATGCGCAGGGGATGCCGCTCTTCGGGCTGACCAACTGGTCCGCGCAGACCTTTCCGTATGCGTGGGACAACTTCCCGGTGCTGCGGCGCTTCAAGGACATCGTCGTGTCGGGCCGCGTGAAGCTCGTGAAACCCGATCCGGCGATCTACCGCGAGATGCATGCGCGGATCGATCCGCACCTGCCGGGCATTGCGCCGCATGAGCTCGTGTTCATCGACGACAACGCGAAGAATGCCGCGGCCGCGACGGCACTCGGCTGGCATGGCATTCATCACACGAGCGCGGCCGCGACCGAGGCGCGTTTGCGCGAGCTGGGCGCGCTCGCGTAGGCGTCGCGCAGGACCGCCGGATGAAAAAAGCGGGCCATGAGCCCGCTTTTTCGTTCTGCCGATCTGGAAGCGGCCGCGTTCGGCACCCGGCGTCGTGTCGCCGCGTCGCCGGATGCACGGGCCGCGCCACTTAGCGGCTGATCGGCTTGTAGCGCAGGCGCTTCGGCTTCGCGGCTTCCTCGCCGAGGCGCGCACGCTTGTCGGCTTCGTATTCCTGGTAGTTGCCGTCGAAGAACGTGACCTGCGAATCGCCTTCGAACGCGAGGATGTGCGTCGCGATCCGGTCGAGGAACCAGCGATCGTGCGAGATCACCATCACCGAGCCGGCGAATTCGAGCAACGCGTCTTCCAGCGCGCGCAGCGTTTCGACGTCGAGGTCGTTCGACGGTTCGTCGAGCAGCAGCACGTTGCCGCCGGAGATCAGCGTCTTCGCGAGGTGCAGGCGGCCGCGTTCGCCGCCCGACAGGTTGCCGACGATCTTCTGCTGGTCGCCGCCCTTGAAGTTGAAGCGGCCGATGTACGCCCGCGACGGCGTTTCGTACTTGCCGACCGTCAGCACATCGGCGCCGCCCGAGATTTCCTCGAACACCGTCTTCGAGCCGTCGAGCGCATCGCGGCTCTGGTCGACGTACGCGAGCTTCACGGTCGGGCCCATCACGACTTCGCCCGAATCCGGCTGTTCCTTGCCGGTCAGCATCTTGAACAGCGTCGACTTGCCGGCGCCGTTCGGGCCGATGATGCCGACGATCGCGCCGGCCGGAATCTTGAAGTTCAGGTTGTCGATCAGCAGGCGGTCGCCGAACGACTTGCTGACGTTCTTGAACTCGATCACTTCATTGCCGAGGCGGTCGCCGACCGGAATGAAGATTTCCTGCGTTTCGTTGCGCTTCTGGTATTCCTGGCTGTTCAGCTCCTCGAAGCGCGCGATACGCGCCTTCGACTTCGCCTGGCGGCCCTTCGGGTTCTGGCGCACCCACTCCAGTTCCTTCTTGATCGCCTTCTGGCGCGCCGATTCCGACGCTTCTTCCTGCTTCAGGCGCTCTTCCTTCTGGTCGAGCCAGCTGCTGTAGTTGCCCTTCCACGGAATGCCGTGGCCGCGGTCGAGTTCGAGAATCCACTCGGCCGCGTTGTCGAGGAAATAGCGATCGTGCGTGACGGCGACGACGGTGCCCGGGAAGCGCACCAGGAACTGCTCGAGCCAGTCGACCGATTCCGCGTCGAGGTGGTTGGTCGGTTCGTCGAGCAGCAGCATGTCCGGCTTCTCGAGCAGCAGCTTGCACAGCGCGACGCGGCGTTTTTCACCGCCCGACAGATGCTCGATCTTCGCGTCCCACGCCGGCAGGCGCAGCGCGTCGGCGGCCACTTCGAGCTGCTGCTCGGGGCTGCCGCCGTCGCTCGACGCGAGGATCGCTTCGTATTTCGCCTGCTCGGCCGCGAGCGCGTCGAAGTCGGCGTCCGGTTCCGCATAGGCCGCGTAGATTTCCTCGAGCTTCTTGTTCGCCTGGAACAGGTCGCCGAGGCCTTCCTCGACGGCTTCGCGCACCGTCTTCGTCGGATCGAGCTGCGGTTCCTGCGGCAGGTAGCCGATGTTCAGGTTCGGCATCGGCGTCGCTTCGCCTTCGATGTCCTTGTCGACGCCCGCCATGATGCGGATCAGCGTCGACTTGCCCGAGCCGTTCAGGCCGAGCACGCCGATCTTCGCGCCGGGAAAGAACGACAGCGAGATGTCCTTCAGGATCTGGCGCTTGGGCGGCACGATCTTGCCGACCCGGTTCATCGTGAAAACGTATTGGGCCATTTGGGTGTGAAACTCAGAAAGGGTTGAGACTGCCGCGCAGCGCATCGGCGTGCGTGGCGTCGGGTGATTCGGTACGGAGCGTGCCGCGCGGGGCGCGGCGGTGTCGCCGCGGGTTGGCGGCGCGAGCGCGTATTGTACTTCGGCGCCGGCTGCCGCTGGCACCGCGCTGGCCATTCGGCCGACCCGCGTTCACAGCCATCCGGCGACGCCACCGTGCCCGGAGCAGGTGCCGCGCCGATGGCGGCTGAAGCTGTACGTGCCGTCGCGGCAGCGCGCGCTCGCGCCCTCGGGCACGCGGCCCGATTTCGAATGCGCCGGTGCATGGACGGTGTCGCCGTCGCGATTGCGGTACGTGTCGTGCCGGTCGAGGTCCGCTTCGCTGCCGTAGCCGGGCGACGCGCGATAGGCGTGCGCCGCGGGCGGCAGGGCGGCGCACGCGACGAGCAGCGCGGCCGACAGGGTTGCGATGCGTGTCGCGCGGCGGAGCAGGGCTGGCATGGTCTCTCTGCGGATGTCGTTGTCCGTTGCCGGTGGCTGGCGGGCCGACGGCCCGGGCCGCATGTTAGCCGATCGGCTCGAGATCGTTGCCGCCGCCCCGCGCTGCAGCGACGCTACGCCGTGCCCGTCATCGATGCCGCGCCGTCGGCCTGGGCGGCCTCTAGAATCCACCGGCGGAACGCGGCGACTTTCGCGCGCTCCGCATGATGCGGCGGATAGACGAGGTAGTACGCGAAGTCGTCGAGCCACGCGACGTCGGCAAGCTGCACGAGCCGGCCGCTCGCGAGCTCGCCGCGCACCATCGCCGCCGGCAGCAGGCCGGCGCCCTGGCCGGCGAGGATCGCCTGCAGCAACAGACTGGAATCGTCGAACGCGGGGCCGCGCGGCGGCCCGAAATCGGCGATTCGCTGCGCGTCGAACCAGATGTGCCAGCCCTTGCGTTCGGCGTCGTGCAGATGCGGCCATCCGGCCAGGTCGGCGGGCGTGGCCGGCATGCCCAGCCGCGCGACGAGTTCCGGCGCCGCAAGCGCGACGATCTCCACGGTCAGCAGCCGTTCGCTGCACAGCCCGATGTAGCGGCCGAGACCGTGGCGGATCGCGACGTCGACGCCGTCGCGCGAGAAATCGGCGAGCGCATGGCTCGCGACGATCTGCAGGTCGACGTCCGGGCATGCGTCGCGGAACTGCGCGAGGCGCGGCACGAGCCATGCGGATGCGAAAAACGGCGTGACGCTCACCGTCAGCACGCCGCTGTCGGCGGCGCCCGACACGCGCTGCGACGCGTCGGCGATTTGCCGGAACGCGTTGCGCACGGGCGGCAGATAGTCGCGGCCCGCGGCGGTCAGCAGGATGCCGCGGTTCACGCGCTCGAACAGTTGCACGCCGAGATGGGTCTCGAGCGTGCGGATCAGCTGGCTCACCGCGCCGGGCGTGACCGACAGCTCTTCCGCTGCCGATTTCACCGACAGGTGGCGGGCCGCCGCCTCGAACGCGCGCAACGCGTTGAGCGGTGGCAGACGGGAACGGTTCATTGAGTTTTTCTAAAGCGAAAGGCCGACGAAATATCGTTTGAGGCAATGCATGCGCGCGAGTACCGTTGTCGCATCGGATCGGATTCGTCACGACTGACTTGCGGCGGTCGATGCGATCAACATAGTTCAACTATATCCATGAGGCAATCCGGACGCCGCGCGGCGTCCGGCGGAACCTGAGAGGAGCATCGTCATGAGCGGCCCGCGCGCGTCGCGCGTCTTCTACGGCTGGTATGTGGTGGCGGCCGCGTTCGCCGTCACGTTCGTCGGCTTCGGCAGTGCGTACACGTTCAGCGCGTTCGTCGAAGCGCTGCAGCGGGATTTCGCCGCATCGCGCGGGCAGATCTCGCTCGTGTTCTCGCTGGCCGGCTTCCTGTATTTCGGCTTCGGCATCGTCAGCGGCCCGCTTGCCGATCGTTTCGGCTCACGGCGGTTCGCCGTCACCGGCATGTTGCTGACGGCGGCGGGTCTCGCGGCGGCCGGCGCCGCGCATACGCTGCTGCAGGTCTATGTCGCGTACGGGCTCGGTGTCGGCCTCGGCGTCGGCTGCGCGTATGTGCCGGCCGTCGGCGCCGTGCAGCGCTGGTTCGTGCGGCGGCGCGGCTTCGCGTCGGGGCTCGCGGTCGCGGGAATCGGCGTCGGCACGCTCGTGATGCCGCCGCTCGCCTCCGCGCTGATCGCGCACGTCGGCTGGCGCGGCGCCTATTTCACGCTTGCGGCGCTCGCGGTCGCGATCGGCGCCGGGATGTCGCTGCTGATCGAGAACGACCCGCGCGGGCGCGGGCTGTTGCCGGACGGGGAGGCCGTGCATCCGGCCGCCGGCGGAGGCTTGCCGAAAGCGGGCGGGCACACGGCAGGGGCCGCGGGCGCCGTGAACGCTGTGGATCGCGCGCGGGCTGCCGTAGCGGCGCCCACCGGCGCGACGCTGCGCGAGGCCGTCACGTCGCGACCGTTCGCGAGCCTATACGCGGCGTGCCTCGTGTGCTCGTTCGGCGTCTTCGTGCCGTTCGTGCACCTCGTGCCGTATGCGCTCGATCATGGCGTCGCATCGTCGACGGCCGTGCTGCTGCTCGGCGCGATCGGCGTCGGCAGCACGGCTGGGCGCTTCTTTCTCGGTGGCCTCGCCGACCGCTTCGGCCGCCGCGCATCGCTGCTCGCGATGTTCGCGGGCATGGCCGTCGCGCTCGTCGCGTGGGCCGGCGCCGGCAGCGTCGCGACGCTGGCCGCGTTCGCACTCGTGTTCGGCGTGTTCTACGGCGGCTGGGTCGCCGTGCTGCCCGCCGTCGTGATGGACTACTTCGGCGGCCGCAACGTGAGCGCGATCATCGGCGTGCTGTACACGAGCATCGCGTTCGGCACGCTGATCGGGCCGGCTGCGGCCGGTTTCATCTACGACGCGGGTGGCGGTTATCTCGTGCCGATCCTGGCCAGCGCGGCCGCCAATGCGATCGCGTTCGCGATCGTCGCCACCACCGGACGCGCGCAGATGGCCGTGCGCGCGGCCGGCCGCTAGACGCGCGTCGCCCGCTGCAAGGCACGGTGCCTTCCAGCTAGGCGCGATCTACGATTTCCGTTACGGTGGCCGGATCTCGATCATCGACGGCTGGAGGCGCATCGTGACATTCGACGAAGTGCGGCAGATCGCGCTGGCATGGCGCGGCGTCGAGGAGGGGACGTCGTACGGCACGCCCGCACTCAAGGTGAAGGGCAAGATGCTCGCGCGCCTGCGCGAGGACGGCGATACGCTCGTCGTGAAGGGCGTCGGCCCCGACGAGCGCGCGTGGCTGATCGAAGCGGAACCCGACGTGTATTACCTGACCGACCACTATGCGGGCTGGCCGATCGTGCTGGTGCGCCTGTCGGCCGCGCATCCCGACGCCGTGAGAAACCTGCTTCTGCGCGAATGGCGCGCGATCGTGCCGGCCAAATGGCGCGACGCAGGGCCGGACGACGCTAACTGAGCCGCGCCGGCGCCGCACGCGATCCGCTTCGACGGAACGTGTTCACCATGATGCCGAGCGGGCACGCGCCGTCATCACTTGCCCGATCCGGCTGCCCGCAGGCGGACGCCGAACCGGATCATGCGTTGCATCGGTTCGCATCGATGCAACAAGTGGATCCATCGAAATTCTTCAATTGGTTCTTAGTGAAGAACCGTTTGATGCTTACACTCCTTCGCTTCGAAGGCGGCTGACCGACAGCCGACGGAAGGGGCGTACGCGATGCGCCGGCACCTCGTGCGCCGCATCGCACCCGCGGCTTCGCAGACTGCGTCGCGCACCGACCGGAACAGCTCGACCCGGCTTCCTGCCCGTATGCGCGCATGCGCGGCGGGCTGCCGGGTTCAACAACGACAACTCCCCGCCGCCTTCACGCGACACCCGGTCATACCGGAACCGTTTTTTGGAGAGAGACACATGAGTGGAAGCAAGACAGGCCTCGGCACGGGTCTGAAGCAGCGGCACGTGACGATGATGTCGATTGCCGGCGTCATCGGCGCGGGCTTGTTCGTCGGCTCCGGCCACGCAATCGCGGAAGCCGGCCCGGCTTCGATCCTCGCGTATGCGATCGCGGGCGTCCTGGTCGTGCTGGTGATGCGCATGCTCGGCGAGATGGCCGTCGCGCATCCGGACAGCGGTTCGTTCTCGACCTATGCCGATCGCGCGATCGGTCACTGGGCGGGCTTCTCCATCGGCTGGCTGTACTGGTGGTTCTGGGTGCTCGTGATCCCGATCGAGGCAACCGCTGCGGCTACCATCCTCAATGCGTGGTTCCCCGGCGTCGCGACCTGGATCTTCGCGCTCGGCATCACGCTGCTGCTGACGATCACCAACCTCTTCTCGGTCAAGAACTACGGCGAATTCGAATTCTGGTTCGCGCTGATCAAGGTTGTCGCGATCGTCGTGTTCCTGTGCATCGGCGGTGCGGCGATCGTCGGCATCGTGCCCGCGCCGGCCGTATCGGGCGTGTCGAACCTCTTCGCGCACCAGGGCTTCATGCCGAACGGCGCCGGCGCGGTGCTCGCGGCGATGCTGACGACGATGTTCTCGTTCCTCGGTACCGAGATCGTGACGATCGCGGCCGCCGAGTCGGACAACCCGCAACGCCAGATCGTGCGTGCGACCAATTCCGTCATCTGGCGTATCACGCTGTTCTATCTCGGCTCGATCCTCGTCGTCGCGGCGATCGTGCCGTGGAACGATCCGCTGCTGCCGAAGCACGGCTCGTATCAGCGTGCGATGGAGCTGATCGGCATTCCGAACGCGAAGGCGATCATCGACGTGATCGTGCTCGTGTCGGTCGCGAGCTGCCTGAATTCCGCGCTGTACACAGCATCGCGGATGCTGTTCTCGCTGTCCAAGCGCAAGGACGCACCTGCGTTCCTGCACAGCACCGATTCGACCGGTACGCCGCGTGCGGCCGTGCTGGCATCGACCGCATTCGGTTTCCTGACCGTGATCGCGAACTACCTGATGCCGGAGCAGGTGTTCGGCTTCCTGCTGGCGACGTCGGGTGCGATCGCGCTGCTCGTGTATCTCGTGATCGCGATCTCGCAGCTGCGGATGCGCAGGACGCTCGAATCGGGCGGCGCCGACCTGACGCTGCGGATGTGGCTGTTCCCGTGGCTCACGTGGGCGGTGATCCTGTTCATCTGCGGCACGCTGACCGTGATGTTCGTCAGCGAGGAACACCGGATGGAGGTCGGTGCGACGGCCGTGCTCGCGCTGCTCGTGCTGTTTGCGTCTTGGCTGAACAAGCGCGGTCGCGATGCGCGAGCGGGGGCGGGGCGGCGGGTGTCGGCGATGTGATGAAGTGACGATGCGGCAGCGGGCCTGAGCGTTCGCTGTCGGTTGGCGGAGAGGTTCCCGTCGTAACAAATGGCCTGATCGGCAAAAGCCGGTCCGGCCATTTGTCTTTCAGAACAAGCGGATGCCGTTTCCCGTGTCGACATGGATTTTTCGGCGACAGCGGCGGCATCGACATTTGTGGTCAAAAATCGAACTTGTCTGATTTCATTGGCGGCGGCGACTTAATACATTGATCACTTCGATAACCGGGGTGAATCGATGGGCGAATCGATTTGGAATCCTTTGTTATACGGCTGGATTCAGAAACCAGGCCGTAGGTTCGTTACCGAATACGGGGCGCATCTTCGCGTGTTCACCCTATCGAGCCCAGAGCGATGAGCGGGCGGCCGATACCCCGTGTACGCGCTGCATTTCATGCACGCGACGGTTTTCCCTTGGGGGGCACGTATTTTCCTGCGGCCGGTGCCACTTGTTTACCGGTACTCATTTGCCCTGCAACGGGCCTTCGCCAGTCCTTTTATTATCCATTCGCGGATTGGCTGCGCGCAACGGGATATTCGGTATTCGTATTCGATTATCGGGGGATGGGGGCGTCGCTCGACGCGCGTCACGTTCGCCAGTCGCGTGCCCGCAAACAAGACTGGGGGCAGCTTGACATGCCCGCAGCGCTTGACTGGCTTCTTCGAGAAACCGGCGCGAGCGAAGCGCATCTGATCGGTCATAGTGCCGGCGCACAACTGGTCGGACTGATGCCGAATCACGCGTCGGTACGCTCGCTGTGTGCGATATCCGCTTCATCCGGATACGTCGGCAACATCCGGTGGCCGAATCGAATTGCCGCATTGTCGCTGGCAAATGTCTACGTCCCGGTTACCGCACGTCTGCTCGGCTATGTGCCTGCCCGGGTGCTCGGCTGGGGCGACGATCTGCCTGCACGCGTCGGGCTTCAGTGGGCCCGATGGTGTCGCCGCCCCGGATACGTAGCGAACGAGTTCGGGGTCGGCATTGCGCGTCATTACTACAACGAATTCTCCGCTCCCGTCACCGTAGTCGCAGCGACTGACGATCCGCTCGCGACGCCGGCCAATATCGAAGACTGGCTGCGATGGTTGCCGCGAGCCAGATGTCACGTCCATTTCATCAGCCCGGAAAAATGCGATGGCCGAGCAATCGGTCACGTCGGCATGTTCCGCCGCCAGCATGCGTCGCTGTGGCCGGAACTCACCAGAGGATTGCTAAGTTGACGCTCAGGCCCGCTTGCGTCCTCAAATCAGGAGACCACGATGGACGATTCAATCGACATGAAGATGCGCTTCAAAGCAGTCAGAAACGAAGCGAGGGAGACGCGCGCGTCGCTTTACCATCTCACCAATCGATGCAATTTGCGCTGCAAGGGGTGCTGGTTCTTCGAAAACGAATTCGACGTCGCGTCGGATGAGTTGAACGATACGTTGCATCTCGAGGCACGCGTGAAGGATGAGGCGGCGCGTGGGATCAACGCGCCATTGCTGATAGGCGGCGAGCCCGCGCTTTATCTGGACCGGATAAGCGTGTTCAGGAAATACATGCCGAAGGTGTCCGTTTCGACAAACGGGCTTCGACGAATTCCTTACGAGGGTTTCGAAGATGTCACCATTGCGGTCTCGGTGTTCGGTGGCGGCCCGCTCGATGACGAACTACGCGCGATCGGCCCGAACGGAAAGCGTTTCACTGGCTTGTTCGACAAGGCGTTGGCTAATTATCGCGACGACGAACGGGCAGGTTTCGTCTTTGCCGTGTCGATCGATGGAATGGCTTATATCGAAGAAACGGTGCGCAGGATCCGGGATAACGGAAATCGACTGCTGTTCAATTACTACAGTCCATACGATGTTGCCGGGCCGCTTCGGCGACGTGGTGAGGAGCAACTCCTGAACGTATTGCTCGAATTGAAGGCCAAATACCCTGAAACCGTGGCGAGCCATCCGTACTACCTGGCAGCACTCATGCGTGGGGAAACCGCCTGGGGAACATTCGGCTATGCCAGTTGCCCGAGTGTCAGCGAAGGTCATCCGCAGAATGCGGAACGGTTTGCCTCGGGGTGGCCCGCGTTGCCGAAATTCAACGCGTATCGCGCAGACCTGCATACGCTGGCGCGCTGCTGTACTTCAGGAGAATGCGCGAAGTGTCGCGACAGCCAGGCCGTGATGTCGTGGTTGCTGGTTAACGCCAGGCATGTGCTGCAGGAAGCCGATGGACTCAGGACATGGACGGAGGTCGCGGAGAGCTATTTCAGTCAGTTCGTCTGGTCAAGTTACCATCCGCGCAACCGCGTTGGGCGCACGCCGGATTGCGCGATGCAGTAATGCGATGCAGTTGCCGGAATCGAAAATCAAAAAGCCCGCAAAATGCGGGCTTTGTGCATGGGTATCGGAGCGAGGTTCAGACGTTGAACAGGAAGTTCATCACATCCCCGTCGTGCACGACGTATTCCTTCCCTTCCGCGCGCATCTTCCCGGCTTCCTTCGCACCTTGTTCGCCCTTGTACGCGACGAAGTCGTCGAATGCGATCGTCTGCGCGCGAATGAAGCCGCGCTCGAAGTCCGTATGAATCACGCCGGCCGCTTGCGGCGCCGTGTCGCCGATGTGGATCGTCCACGCGCGCACTTCCTTCACGCCCGCGGTGAAGTAGGTCTGCAGGCCGAGCAGCTTGAAGCCCGCGCGGATCACGCGGTCGAGGCCCGGCTCTTCCATGCCCATGTCGGCGAGGAACGCTTCCTTGTCCGCATCGTCGAGATCGGCGATTTCCGCCTCGATCGCCGCGCACACCGCGACCACCGGCGAGTTCTCGCTTTCCGCGTACTTGCGCACCGCTTCGAGGTGCGGGTTGTTCTCGAAGCCGTCGTCCTTCACGTTCGCGACGTACATCGCCGGCTTCGCGGTGATCAGGCAGAACGGCTTGAGCAGCGCCTGCTCGTCGTCCGACAGATCGAGGCCGCGCACGGCCTTGCCCTGGTCGAGGTGCGCGCGCACCTTCTCGAGCACCGCGGCGAGCTTCACCGCTTCCTTGTCGTTGCCGGACTTCGCGGCCTTCGAGTAGCGCGTGAGCGCCTTCTCGACGGTGCCGAGGTCGGCGAGCGCGAGTTCGGTGTTGATCACTTCGATGTCGTCGATCGGGCTGACCTTGCCGGCGACGTGGATGACGTTGTCGTCCTCGAAGCAGCGCACGACGTGCGTGATCGCATCGGTTTCGCGGATGTTCGCGAGGAACTGGTTGCCGAGGCCTTCACCCTTGCTCGCGCCCGCGACGAGGCCCGCGATGTCGACGAATTCGACGACGGCCGGCACGATGCGCTCGGGGTTGATGATCTCGGCGAGCGCCTTCAGGCGCGTGTCAGGCACTTCGACGATGCCGACGTTCGGCTCGATCGTGCAGAACGGGTAGTTCTCGGCGGCGATGCCGGCCTTGGTCAGCGCATTGAACAGGGTGGACTTGCCGACGTTGGGCAAGCCGACGATGCCGCATTTGAGACTCATGGAATCCTTCGGACGGGTGGAGCGGCGCGGCCGGACAAGGCACGGCGGCGCGGGAAAATAGGGACGGCCGGCGCGCGGGGCGCGGCGGGCCGACGTTCAAAGGCGCTATTGTACCGTGCCGACGCCCCGGTTTCCGGCCTTCACCCGAACGCCCGATGCGACGGGCCGCCGCGCTGCCGGACCCGCCTGCGATTCTGCTGATTTCCCGCAAAGTCCGGCCGCGTAAGGGATTGGCCCCACGGCTATAATGCCCGCCATGACTGCCCACCACACCTTCGACGTCGCCGTGGTCGGCGGCGGGCTCGTCGGCAAGACGGCCGCGCTCGCACTGACCCAGTCCGGCTACAAGACCGCCTTGCTCGCCCAGCCGGCCACGCCGCGCCCCGCCGATCTCGCGTTCGACACCCGCATCTACGCGCTGTCGTCCAGCTCGCAGGCATTGCTGGAGCGGCTGCGGGTCTGGCAGGCGCTCGACCATGGCCGGCTCGCGCCGGTGTACGACATGCGCGTGTACGGCGACGCGCACGCGGAGCTGCATTTCTCCGCGTACCAGGCATCCGTGCCGCAACTGGCCTGGATCGCCGAATCGTCGCTGATCGAGACGTCGCTGGACGCGGCGCTGCGGTTCCAGCCGAACCTCACGTGGTTCGACGCGCGTGCACAGGGCTTCGACGTGCGCGACGACGCGGCCGTGCTGACGCTGTCGTCGGGCAAGGTGCTCGAAGCGGACCTCGTGGTCGGCGCGGACGGCGCGCATTCGTGGGTGCGTTCTCAAATGGGGGCCAGGGTCGAGCGGCGCGATTACCGGCAGACGGGCGTCGTCGCGAACTTCAAGGCGTCGCTGCCGCACCGCGAGACGGCCTGTCAGTGGTTTCACGAAGGCGAGATCATTGCGTTGCTGCCGCTGCCGGACGGTCACGTGTCGCTCGTATGGTCCGCGCACACCGCGCATGCGGACGAACTGCTCGCGCTCGATCCCGCGCAGCTCGCGGCGGAAGTCGAGCGCGTGTCGCACGGCCAGGTCGGCACGCTGGAATGCGTGACGCCGGCGGCCGGCTTCCCGCTCGCGCTGCAGACCGTCGACAAGCTGATCGCCCCGCGCGTCGCGCTCGTCGGCGATGCCGCGCACCTGATCCATCCGCTCGCGGGGCAGGGGATGAACCTCGGGCTGCGCGACGTCGCGGCACTCGCCGATGCGATCGCGAACAAGGAGAGCTTCCGCAACCTCGGCGATACGGTGCTGCTGCGCCGCTACGAGCGCTCGCGCCGCGAGGACATCCGCGCACTGATGGTCGCGACCGACGGGCTGCAGCGGCTGTTCGCGGTTCCGGGCTCGTTCGCGAAGGCGGTCCGCAACGCGGGCATGGCGTTCGTCGGCGCGCAACCGCTCGTGAAGCGCTGGCTCGTGTCGGCCGCGCTCGGCTGAGCGAACCTTCGCGCCCTCGGCCTGTCGGACTGGGCTCCGTTACGGCGTACACTGTGACGTGCACTCCGATTGAGCTGAAGGAACGACAGTATGAAAAAAACGATCCGCATCGCATCGCTGGCGCTGGCCGTCACGATGGCGACGCTCGGCTGTACCGCGCAGGCCGACCAGACCACCGACAAGCTGAAAGCCACGCTGCAAGCGCGTCTCGGCAATGACGCGCCGATCAAGAGCGTGTCGAAGTCGCCCGTCGCGGGCCTGTACGAAGTGAACCTCGGCACGCAGATCATCTATAGCGATGCAGCCGGCGACTACGTGCTGCTCGGCGATCTCGTCGACACCAAGACGCACAAGAACCTGACCGACGCGCGCCTGTCCGACCTCAACAAGATCGACTTCGCGAGCCTGCCGCTCGCCAACGCGATCAAGGTCGTCAAAGGTAACGGCGCCCGCAAGATCGCGGTGTTCTCCGATCCGAACTGTCCGTACTGCAAGCGCCTCGAGACGACGCTGCAGTCGGTCGACAACGTGACCGTCTACACGTTCCTGTACCCGGTGCTGTCGCCCGATTCGACCACGAAGTCGAAGGCGATCTGGTGCGCGACCGACCGCGCGAAATCCTGGGAGGGCTGGATGCTCGACCATCGCGTGCCGACCGGCGCCGGCGCCTGCGATACGACCGCGCTCGACAAGAACCTCGCGCTCGGCCGCGGGATGAACGTCACCGGCACGCCGACGATCTTCCTGCCCGACGGCCGCCGCCTGCCGGGCGCGGTGTCGGCCGACCAGCTGAACCAGGCGCTCGCGTCGAGCAAGTAACCGGCGACACGCCGGACCGCATGGCCCGGCCAGCGAGGGGCGCCCGCGATCTCTGCCGGCGCCTCTCTTCGTTTTCGCCGCCATATTCCGTCTGATTTCCCGTCCGATTTTCGACCGATTGCCACGATGACCCAGCCGATCCGCTATTCGATTGCCCCGAAAGATCTTGCCGCGCACCTGTTCGAAGTGACGGTGACGGTCACCGATCCCGATCCCGAAGGCCAGCGCTTCTCGCTGCCGGTATGGATTCCGGGCAGCTACCTCGTGCGCGAGTTCGCGCGCAACATCGTGACGCTCGCCGCGTTCAACGACGCGGGCCGCAAGGTGCGGATCGCGAAAACCGACAAGAACACGTGGCAGGCCGCGCCGGTGAACGGCGCGCTGACGTTGCGCTATGACGTGTACGCATGGGACCTGTCGGTCCGCTCCGCGTATCTCGACGACTCGGGCGGCTTCTTCAACGCCACGGCCGTGTTCCTGTGCGCCGCCGGCCGCGAGGATGCGCCATGCGAGGTCGACATCGCGAAACCGGCGGGCCCGGCGTTTCGCACGTGGCGCGTCGGCACGTCGCTGCCCGAGGCACGCGGGACCAGGCGCTACGGGTTCGGCGCGTATCGCGCAGCGAACTACGACGAGCTCGCCGACCATCCGGTGACGATCGGCGAATTCGCGCTGGCGACGTTCGACGCGCACGGTGTGCCGCACGACATCGTGATCGCCGGGCGTGTGACGCAGCTCGACATGGAGCGGCTGCGTACCGACCTGAAGCGCGTGTGCGAAGCGCAGATCGCGCTGTTCGAACCGAAATCGAAGCAGGCGCCGATGGACCGCTACGTGTTCATGACGCTCGCGGTCAGCGACGGCTACGGCGGCCTCGAGCACCGTGCGTCGACCGCGCTGATCTGCAACCGCACCGACCTGCCGGTGAAGGGCCGGCCGGAAACGACGGAAGGCTATCGCACGTA
This sequence comes from Burkholderia sp. Bp8984, assembly GCF_003853755.1. Taxonomy (NCBI): domain Bacteria; kingdom Pseudomonadati; phylum Pseudomonadota; class Betaproteobacteria; order Burkholderiales; family Burkholderiaceae; genus Burkholderia; species Burkholderia sp. Bp8984. Next base: position 18,016 of record NZ_QTQN01000031.1, on the reverse strand, counting down.
CCTCGGCCTTTGCAGCCACGAGTATTTCCATACGTGGAACGTGAAGCGCATCAAACCGGCCGCGTTCGTGCCGTACGACCTCGCGCGCGAAAACTACACGTCGCTGCTGTGGCTGTTCGAAGGCTTCACGTCGTATTACGACGACCTGATGCTGGTTCGCAGCGGACTGATGTCGCAGGACGAATATTTCGCGGCGCTCGGCCGTACCGTCGGCGGCGTGCTGCGCGGTACGGGGCGCCTGAAGCAGAGCGTCGCGGACAGCTCGTTCGACGCGTGGATCAAGTACTACCGTCAGGACGAGAACGCGACCAACGCGATCGTCAGCTATTACACGAAGGGTTCGCTCGTCGCGCTTGCGTTCGATCTCGCGATTCGCGCGCAGACGCGCAACCGCAAGTCGCTCGACGACGTGATGCGTCTGCTGTGGCAACGCTACGGCCGCGAGTTCTATCGCGGCAAGCAGGCGGGTGTCGAGGAAAACGAGGTCGAGACGCTGATCGAGGAAGCGACGGGCGTCGCGCTCGGCCGGCTGTTCGCCGACGCCGTGCACGGCACGCGCGACCTGCCGCTCGCCGACCTGCTCGCGCCGTTCGGCGTGACGCTCACGCCGGAGGTTGCAGCGGGTGCGACCGCGAAGCCGACCATCGGCGCGCGGCTGCGCGGCGGCGCGGACTGCACGCTGGCGGCGGTCTACGAAGGCGGCGGCGCGCATCGCGCGGGGCTGTCGGCGGGCGACACGCTGATCGCGCTCGACGGGCTGCGCGTCACCGGCACGAACCTCGACATGCTGCTCGCGCGTTACCGGCCGGGCGACAAGGTCGAGGTGCACGTATTCCGCCGCGACGAGCTGCGGACCGCGAAACTGAAACTGGACGGGCCGGAAATCGCGCGCTACCGGCTCGCGGCCGCCGCGAAACCGGCTGCCGCGCAGAAGGCCCGCGAAGCCTGGCTGAAGGGCTGAGCATGCACGGGCGGGTTTCGGGGCGCGATCATGGATTGTTCTGTTGCTGCAACAATCCGTCGCCCTGAACCCGCTTTTTCGCGGCCATGCGGCCACGCACAATGGCGTCACTCGCGCTACCGAAGCGCAACCAAACCGGAGCCTGACATGACGACCATTCTGCAAATCAATTCCGCGGCGCGCTCGCAAGGTGCGCAATCCACGCTGCTGGCCAACGAACTGACGGCAAAGCTGCAACAATCGAACCCCGGTTCGAAGGTCGTGGTTCGCGACCTGCTGGCCGACGCGCTGCCGCACCTCGACGAATCGGTGCTCGGCGCATTCTTCACGCCGGCCGACCAGCGCAGCGCGGAACAGAATGCGATCGTCGCGAAGAGCGATGCGCTGATCGCCGAACTGCAGGCGGCCGACATCGTCGTGATCGGCGCACCGATGTACAACTTCGGCGTGTCGTCGCAACTGAAGACGTATTTCGACTGGATCGCCCGCGCAGGCGTCACGTTCCGCTACACCGAGAACGGTCCGGAAGGCCTGATCAAGGGCAAGAAGGTTCACGTGGTGACGGCCCGCGGCGGCAAGTACCTGGGTACGCCGAACGACAGCCAGACGCCGTACCTGCGCTCGTTCCTCGGCTTCATCGGCCTGACCGACGTGAACTTCATCCACGCTGAAGGCCTGAACCTCGGGCCGGATGCGCAGAGCGCCGCGCTCGCCAGCGCACGCGAAGCGATCGCTGCCGTCTGAGGCCGACGCGGGTGCGCCGCACCCGCTGCGTCCGACGGATGAAAAAAACGCCGCGTCCCGAAAGGGGCGCGGCGTTTTTGCTTGATGCGGACGAACGCGAAACGTGAAGCGCTAACCGCGCAACGCGGTTACGCAAGCGTTTCGGCCACCTCCGGCAGGCGCCAGTCGATCGGCGCGCGTCCCGCGTCGACCAGATAGTCGTTCGCGAGCGCGAAGTGGCGGCAACCGAGGAAACCGCGGTGAGCGGACAGCGGCGACGGATGCGGCGCCTCGAGCACGCAGTGCGCGCTCGCATCGAACAGCGCGCGCTTGGCCTGCGCATGCGCGCCCCACAGCATGAACACGAGGCCGCGATGGCGGTTGGCGAGTTCGCGGATCAGCGTGTCCGTGCATTGCTCCCAGCCGCGCTTCGCGTGGCTCGCGGCCGCACCGCGCTCGACCGTCAGCACGGTGTTGAGCAGCAGCACGCCCTGGCGCGCCCAGGTATCGAGGCAGCCGTGACGCGGCGTGTCGTGGCCGAAATTCGCGGCGATCTCCTTGAAGATGTTGCGCAGCGACGGCGGCGTGCGCACGGCCGGCGGCACCGAGAACGCGAGGCCGTGCGCCTGCGGCGTGCCGCGGTCGTCGCCGTGGTACGGGTCCTGGCCGAGGATCACGATCTTCACGTCGTCCGGGCTCGTCAGGCGCAGCGCGCGGAACACGTCGGTCGGGTAGACCGTCTTGCCGGCCGCGCGTTCGTCGTCGACGAAGCGGCACAGCGGCGCATACGCGTCGCTGTCGGTGAAGGGTTTCAGCACGTCGCGCCAGACGGCCGGCAGCGCGTCGAATTGCGCGGCGAGGTGCGGGACATCCGCGACAACAGGGGCGGCGGGAGTGCCGGGAGCGTCGGCGGCAGCGGGCTGCGGCGCGGCGGAAACCGGCGCGGCGGAAACCGGCGCGGCGGCCGCGGCCTTCTTTGCGGGCTTGCGCCCGGCTGCGGCCGGCGCAGGCGCCGGGGCGGGAACATCGTCCTGCGCCGTTTCCGGCACGGGATCATCGAACAGCGACGCCTGCTGCGGCGTGCGGAAAGTCTTGCGGGTTGCCATGCGTGATGCGGGTTTATTGCGCGCGCAGCCGGTAGCCGCGTTGCGCCTTGCTGATGTTTTCGGGGGCGAGGCCCGGCAGCGCTTGCTGCAGTTCGGCGGCGAGTGTCGCGAGCGCCGCTTCCGGGCCGTCGATCAGTTCGAGTTCGATTTCGCTGATCGGTTCGCGGCGCGTATCGTGTTCCGCCTGGACGACGATCTCGCCGACGTCCACCGCGGCCTCGACGGTTGCGCCGCCGATTGCGATGCGCCACAGCGTACGCGAAAAATCCGTCCGGAACAGCGCGTGCAGCGCGGGCGCCGCATCGCGCAGCGCGCCGGCAGCCTCCGGCACGTCGCACGCGGTGACGAGCGCGTCGATTTCGAGCGCATCGCCGGCGACGGGCAATTCCCATTCATGGCGGCGATGCAGGCCGGCTTCCGCGCTGCCGACCGTCTTGAAGGTCTGCAGCCAGCCGTGCGGCGTGCGGCGCACGCGCACCGCGCTCTTCGAGCGCGCCAGCGCGAGGTCGGGCGTGTCGTAGTAGACGTTCGCCAGCGCGATCACGTTACCGGTTTCGCCGGTCAGCGTCTCGAAAAAGCGCCGCGCCGCATCGGCCTGGCCGGCCGGCAGCGCGAGCTTGATTTCCTTTTCGATCGCCATCAGAAGAACATCCGCGCCAGTTCCTCGCCCGGCTGGTCGGCGCGCATGAACGCTTCGCCGACGAGGAACGCGTTCACGTTCGCCGCGCGCATCGTGTCGACGTCGGTGCGCGACAGGATGCCCGACTCGGTCACGACCATGCGGTCCGGCGGAATCATGTCGAGCATGTCGAGCGTGGTCTGGATCGTCGTCTCGAACGTGCGCAGGTTGCGGTTGTTGATGCCGAGCAGCGGCGTCTTCAGCGTCAGCGCCTGTTCCATCTCGTCGCGGTCGTGAACTTCGACCAGCACCGCGAGGCCGAGCGAGTGCGCGTACGCCTCGAGGTCCTGCATCAGCGGCGTGTCGAGCGCGGCCGCGATCAGCAGGATCGCGTCGGCGCCCATCGCGCGCGCCTCGAGGATCTGGTACGCGTCGACGATGAAGTCCTTGCGCAGCACCGGCAGCGTGCACGCCGCACGCGCTTCCTCGAGATAGCGGACGCTGCCCTGGAAGAATTGCTCGTCGGTCAGCACCGACAGGCACGCCGCGCCGTGGGCCGCATACGAGCGCGCGATGTCGGCCGGCACGAAATGCTCGCGCAGCACGCCCTTCGACGGGCTCGCCTTCTTCACTTCGGCGATTACCGCCGCATGGCCCGCTGCCTGCTTCGCGCGCAGTGCGCCGACGAAGTCGCGCAGGTCGCGCGCCGATGCGTCCAGTTTCAGTGCCTCGAGCGGCGTGCTGCGCATGGCCGCCGCGACTTCTTCGCGCTTGACGGCGATGATTCGGTCGAGAATGTCGCTCATGTGGGTTCCTGCTTGATTCGTAAAGGGAGTCAGCGCTTGAACTGCTGCGTGAAGCGCACGAGTTCGTCGACCTTCGCGCGTGCCTTGCCGCTCGCGATCGCTTCGCGGGCGAGCTGGATGCCGTCGGCGATCGATTCGGCGATATTGGCTGCATAGAGCGCGGTGCCGGCGTTCAGCGTGACGATCTCGCGTGCGACGCCCGGCTGGTTGTCCAGCGCGCCGAGCAGCATCGTGCGCGATTCCTCGGCATTTTCCACCTTCAGCGTGCGGTTCGATACCATCTGCAGGCCGAAGTCCTCCGGATGGATCTCGTATTCGTGCACCTTGCCGTCGCGCAATTCGCCGACGAGCGTCGCGGCGCCCAGCGATACTTCATCCATCCCGTCCTTGCCGTACACGACCAGCACGTGCTGCGCACCGAGGCGCTGCATCACGCGCACCTGGATGCCGACGAGGTCGGGGTGGAACACGCCCATCAGCTGGTTCGGCGCGCCGGCCGGATTGGTCAGCGGGCCGAGAATGTTGAAGATCGTCCGCACGCCGAGCTCGCGGCGCACGGCCGCGATGTTCTTCATCGCCGGATGATGGTTCGGCGCGAACATGAAGCCCATGCCGGTTTCGGCGATCGATGCGGCAACCTGGTCGGGCTGCAGGTCGATGTTCACGCCGAGCGCCTCGAGCACGTCGGCGCTGCCGGACTTGCTCGACACGCCGCGGTTGCCGTGCTTCGCGACCTTCGCGCCGGCCGCCGCCGTGATGAACATCGACGCGGTCGAGATGTTGAACGTGTGCGCGCCGTCGCCGCCCGTGCCGACGATGTCGACGAAGTTCGAGTTGTCCTGCACTTCGACGTGGTTCGCGAATTCGCGCATCACGGTCGCGGCGGCGGCGATCTCGCCGATCGTCTCCTTCTTCACGCGCAGCCCGGTGATGATCGCGGCCGCCATCACGGGCGACATGTCGCCGCGCATGATGAGCCGCATCAGGTGCAGCATTTCGTCGTGGAAGATCTCGCGGTGCTCGATCGTGCGTTGCAGCGCTTCCTGCGGGGTAATCGTCATCGTGCGTCTCCCGTCAGGCTGCCGGTGCGGCCGCGCGGGCCGCTGCGCGATTCTGCTTCAGGAAATTCTCGAGCAGCGCATGGCCGTGCTCGGAGAGGATCGATTCCGGGTGGAACTGCACGCCTTCGACCGGCAGCGTCTTGTGGCGCACGCCCATGATCTCGCCGTCGTCGGTCCATGCGGACACCTCGAGGCAGTCGGGCAGCGATTCGCGTTCGATCGCGAGCGAGTGGTAGCGCGTGACGTCGAAATGCTTCGGCAGGTCGGCGAACACGCCGCGGCAATCGGTTTCGATCCGGCTCACCTTGCCGTGCATGATGGTCTTCGCGCGCACGACGCGGCCGCCGAACGCTTCGCCGATCGCCTGATGGCCGAGGCAGACGCCGAGGATCGGCTTCTTGCCCGCGAATTCGCGCAGCACGTCGAGCGTGATGCCCGCGTGCTGCGGGTTGCTCGGGCCGGGCGACAGGCAGATGGCGGCGGGGTTCAGGCGCGCGATGTCGTCGAGCGTGATTTCGTCGTTGCGATAGGTGTGCACGTCCTCGCCCAGTTCGCCGAAGTACTGGACCAGGTTGTAGGTGAACGAATCGTAGTTGTCGATCATGAGCAGCATGGTCAGTCTCCGGTCAGAAGTCGCTATCGAGGCCGTCCTGGACCTGTTCGGCCGCACGCAGCACCGCGCGCGCCTTGTTCTCGGTCTCTTGCCATTCGGATTCGGGCACCGAGTCCGCGACGACGCCGGCCGCCGCTTGCACGTACAGGTTGCCGTTGTGGATCAGGCCCGTGCGGATTGCGATCGCGAGATCCATCTCGCCCGAGAACGACAGGTAGCCGACGGCGCCGCCGTACAGCCCGCGCTTGATCGGCTCGAGCTCGTCGATCAGTTCCATCGCGCGCACCTTCGGCGCGCCGGACAGCGTGCCGGCCGGGAACGTCGCGCGCAGCACGTCGTAGTTCGTCATGCCGGGCTTCAGCTTGCCTTCGACCGAGCTGACGATGTGCTGCACGTGCGAGTACTTCTCGATCACCATCTTGTCGGTCACCTGCACCGAGCCGATTTCCGCGATGCGGCCGACGTCGTTGCGCGCGAGGTCGATCAGCATCACGTGCTCGGCGATTTCCTTCGGATCGTTCAGCAGTTCGGTCGCGAGTTCCGCATCGCGCTCGGGCGTGTTGCCGCGCGGACGCGTGCCGGCGAGCGGACGGATCGTGACGATCTGGTCTTCGCCGCGCTTTTCCTGGCGCACCAGGATTTCCGGCGACGCGCCGACCACGTGGAAATCGCCGAAGTTGTAGTAGTACATGTACGGCGACGGATTCAGCGAACGCAGCGCGCGATACAGCGACAGCGGATTGTCGCGATACGGCTTCGTCAGACGCTGGCCGACCTGGATCTGCATCAGTTCGCCGGCCGCGATGTATTCCTTCGCCTGGCGCACGGCGGCCAGATAGTCTTCCTTCTTGAACTCGCGGAACGTCTCGGTGCGCACACTCGCCGACGTGACGGGCGGCTGCACGGTCGTGCGCAGGCGCTGCTTCAGCTCGCGCAGGCGCTGCTTGGCCTTCGTATAGGCTTCCGGCTGGGCCGGGTCCGCATAGATGATCAGATAGAGCTTGCCGGCGAGGTTGTCGATCACCGCGACTTCTTCGGTGAGCAGCAGCTGGATGTCGGGCAGGCCGAGATCGTCGCGCGGCGCGGTGTTCGCAAGTTTCTTCTCGATGTAGCGCACCGCGTCGTAACCGAAATAGCCGGCGAGGCCGCCGCAGAAGCGCGGCAGGCCCGGGCGCTGCGCCACCTTGAAGCGCGCCTGGAACGACTCGATGAATTCGAACGGGTCGCCGTCGTGCGTCTCGACGACCTGGCCGTCGCGCACCACTTCGGACACGCCGTTGCGGGTGCGCACCAGCGTGCGGGCGGGCAGGCCGATGAACGAATAGCGGCCGAAGCGTTCGCCGCCGACCACCGACTCGAGCAGGAACGAGTTGGCGCCCGCGCGTTCAGGCTGGGCCAGCTTCAGGTAGAGGGACAGCGGCGTTTCGAGGTCGGCGAGCGCTTCCGCGATCAGCGGGATGCGGTTGTAGCCTTCGTTCGCAAGCGATTGGAATTCGAGTTCGGTCATGTTCCGGTCCTGTTCGGGACGAGCGGCGGAGTGCGCCAGGGATCACTTGACGCTACGCGGGCTGCCGTCGGCGAAAGGGCGGTCGATCGAGAAGTGCCTGTTGCCGGCCGGCACGCCGGGCGTGAACGTCGCGAGCCTGCGGCCGGTCCTGAACGCAAGCGTTCGGACGCGGTAGAACTCGAGGTGGTGCGACGATCGGCGCGCGGCTGCGCAGCGAGATAAAAAACGGCGCTGAAGACGTGCCTCAGCGTACCTCATCGAAGAGGTTAGCGCGACCAGCGACGCCAGGGCCAGGCTCCCCGGTCGATGCTGCTCAGACTCCGTTTTTTATTCAGAAACATGCGGATGGAAGAAATAATCAGAGGGTTGGCCGGCCGGCGTTGTGCGCGGTAATCGCGCGGGCCGCGACCAGCAACGAATCGACTATACCATCCGAATTTATCGTTTGTATAGCTTTGCCGTGGTTGTAGCCGTATGGCACCGTGAGCGTCGCCATCCCGGCCGCGCGGCCCGCCAGCGCGTCGTTTTCCGAGTCGCCGATCGCGACCGCCGCGTCCGGCGCGACGCCGAGCGCTTCACACGCCGTCAGCATCGGCAGCGGATCGGGCTTCTTGCGCGCGACGCTGTCGCCGCCGAGCACGATGCCGAAGTGATCGATCAGCCCGTATTGCTCGAGCAGCTCGACCGCGAAGCGGTGCGGCTTGTTCGTCACGCATGCGAGCCGGATGCCGGCCGTGCGCAACGCATCGAGGCCGGTTGCGACGTCCGGATAGAGACGCGTGTGGCGGCCGTTGATCTTCGCGTACTCGGTCTGGTAGATCGCGAGCGCGTCGTCGAAGCGCGCGTGCGCTTCGTCGGGCGTGAAGCGCGGCTTCAGCACGCTCTGGATCAGATGCTCGGAGCCCTTGCCGACGTAGCCGATCACCTCGTCGCGCGACGTGGCCGGCGCGCCGAGCTGCGCGAGCATTCCGTTCAGCCCGGCCGTGAAATCGTCGGCCGTGTCGACCATCGTGCCGTCGAGGTCGATCAGCGCCGCGTCGATGCGCGGCGTCGCGAAACGGACCGTGCCGTCGGCTGCGGCCCCGGCCAGCGAGGAATCGGCCACGGCGTCAGCTCCGCGCGACGGTGGCGAGCGCGGCACGCATCTCGTCGATCACCGTGCGGTAATCGGGCTTGCCGAAGATCGCCGAACCCGCGACGAAGGTGTCCGCGCCGGCCGCCGCGATTTCCGCGATGTTGTCGGCCTTCACGCCGCCGTCGACCTCGAGCAGGATCTCGCGGCCGGTGCGCTCGGTGTACGCGTCGATGCGGGCGCGCGCTTCGCGCAGCTTGTTCAGCGTTTCCGGAATGAACGACTGGCCGCCGAAGCCCGGGTTCACCGACATCAGCAGCACGAAGTCGAGGCGATCCATCACGTGATCGAGATAGTTCAGCGGCGTGGCCGGGTTGAACACGAGGCCGGCCTTGCAGCCGTGATCGCGGATCAGCGACAGCGTACGATCGATGTGGTCCGAGCCTTCCGGGTGGAAGCTGATCAGGTTCGCGCCGGCTTTCGCGAAATCGGGCACGATCCGGTCGACCGGGCGCACCATCAGGTGCACGTCGATCGGCACCTGCACGTGCGGGCGGATCGCCTCGCAGACGAGGGGGCCGATCGTGAGGTTCGGCACATAATGGTTGTCCATCACGTCGAAATGAATCCAGTCGGCGCCGGCGGCGACCACGTTGCGGACTTCTTCGCCGAGCCGTGCAAAGTCGGCCGACAGAATGCTGGGAGCGATGCGGAATTGAGTCATGACAGGGGAGCGGGGACGCTGCGGCGCAAAATCGCCATTCTACCGTCCGGCGACCCGGTGCGCGGCGACGGGCCGTGCGGATGCGGCCCGATTCCGCATAGAATGCCGAACCAGTGCGGCGCGCCCGCGGCCCTGCCGCTCGAGTCGGTGCGGCGGTTACCTACAGCGGAAACATCATGAGTCAGTATCAGTTCACCGTGTCGGTGAAAACCAGCTACTTGCCGGAACAATCCGACCCCGATCGGCGTCAATACGCATTCGCGTACACGCTGACCATCCGCAATACCGGGCAGGTCGCGGCGCAGCTGATCGCGCGTCACTGGATCATCACGGACAGCGAAAACCACGTGCAGGAAGTGAAGGGGCTCGGTGTCGTCGGGCACCAGCCGCTGCTGCAGCCGGGCGAACAGTTCGAATACACGAGCTGGGCCGTGATCGCGACGCCGGTCGGCACGATGCGCGGCGCGTACTTTTGCGTGGCGGAGGACGGCGAGCGGTTCGACGCGCCGGTCGACGAGTTTGCGCTGCACATGCCGCGCACGCTGCATTGAGCGTGCGGGGCCGGTCAGCGCGGCTGGCGGTCGTTGCCGCGGGCGTGCTTCTTCCTGCCCGACGACGTCCACACGACGATGAAGATCAGCAGGGCAAGCGCTACGAAAGCCTCGAGCGCGAAGATGAGCATCGGATATTGGTCGAGAAAATCTGACATGGCGGTTTCCATCAAGAACGGACATTGTATGTGGTTTGGGCCGCGGGCGGCCGGCTGGGTTGCGGCGGTCGCGACGGCGGCGCTGCTTGCCGCGTGCGGCGGCGCGCCGACGCGCACGTCGACGCTCAAGCCGCCGACCGGTGCGGCGATCGTGCCGGGGCAGGTCGCCGCGAAGCGGCTGACGCCGGTCGCATGGCAACAGGTGCCGGGGTGGCAGGACGATTCGCTGATCGGCGCGACGGCCGCGCTGCGGCAGAACTGCGCGCGGCTTGCGCGGCAGCCGGCGTGGCAGCGCGCCTGCGCGGCCGCCGATCGCCTCGACGAACTCGACGTCAGCAGCGCGCGTACCTTCTTCGAAACGTATTTCACGCCGTTTCAGCTGGCGAACACCGACGGCACGCTCGACGGGCTCGTGACCGGCTATTACGAGCCGCTGCTGCATGGCTCCCGCGTGCGTCGCGGTCCTTACCAGTACGCGCTGTACCGCTGGCCGGCCGGCTATCGCGCCGGTGCCGCGCTGCCCGCTCGCGCGCAGCTCGAGCGCGCCGGCATCCTGAACGGCAACGAACTCGTGTGGGTCGACGATCCGATCGAGGCGTTCTTCCTGCAGGTGCAGGGCTCGGGACGCGTGCTGCTCGACGACGGTTCGGTGATGCGGGTGGGTTTCGGCGGCACCAACAACCAGCCGTATCGCTCGATCGGCAAGTGGCTGCTCGATCGCGGCGAGCTGACGCCCGCCCAGGCGACGATGCAGGGCATCAAGGCGTGGGCGAAGGCGAACCCGACTCGCGTGGATGCGTTGCTCGACACGAATCCGCGATTCGTGTTCTTCCGCGACATGCCGACGAAGGAAGATGCACCGCACGGCGGGGCGGACGGCCCGATCGGTGCGCTCGGCGTGCCGCTCACGGCGGAGCGTTCGATCGCGGTCGATCCGTCGTCGATCCCGCTCGGCACGCCGGTGTTCCTGCAGACCACGCGTCCGCTGACGAATACGCCGATGAACCGGCTCGTGTTCGCGCAGGACACGGGTTCCGCGATCAAGGGCGGCGTGCGGGCCGACTATTTCTGGGGGCTCGGCGACGACGCCGGCGACCAGGCCGGACGGATGAAGCAGATCGGCCGGATGTGGCTGCTGTTCCCGAATTCGTGATCCGCGGTGACGCCGGCACGCACGTGTAGCCGGCGCATCGAGACGAGGCAGCCCGACCGGTTTTGGCCGGTCGGGCTGTTTTTTCGAGGGCCGCGCATGATCGCTATTCCGGAGCGCCCTCGTGCCGTAGCCGGTATCAGCCCTTGCGCTTGTCGATGACGCGTCGCGCCTTGCCGACCGAGCGCTCGATTCCGTTCACGGGCAATACGTTGATGACAGCCGTCACGCCGATCAGCGACTTGATGTCGTGTGCGAGCGCCTGTCTGGCCGCGTGGATCGCGGCCGTGTCGGGGGCGGTTTCGGGACACGGCTCGACGTTGAGCGTCAGCACGTCGAGCGGACCTTCCTTCGTCAGCACGATCTGATAGTGCGGTGCCAGCGCGCGCTGCTTCAGCAGCTGTTCCTCGATCTGCGTCGGGAAGACGTTGACGCCCCGCACGATCATCATGTCGTCCGAGCGCCCGGTGATCTTTTCCATCCGGCGCATCGTGCGCGCGGTGCCTGGCAGCAGGCGCGTGAGGTCGCGGGTGCGATAGCGGATGATCGGCAGCGCTTCCTTGGTCAGCGACGTGAAGACGAGCTCGCCGAGTTCGCCGTCCGGCAGCACTTCGCCGGTTTCGGGGTCGATGATTTCCGGGTAGAAGTAGTCTTCCCAGATGGTCGGGCCGTCCTTGGTCTCGACGCATTCCGACGCGACGCCCGGGCCCATCACTTCGGACAGCCCATAGATGTCGACCGCGTCGATGCCCATCCGCTGCTCGATGGCCACGCGCATGTCGTTCGTCCACGGTTCCGCGCCGAAGATGCCGATGCGCAGCGAACTCTGCGCGGGATCGAGACCCTGGCGCTCGATCTCGTCGGCGATCGACAGCATGTAGCTTGGCGTCACCATGATGATGTCGGGCCGGAAATCCTGGATCAGCTGCACCTGCTTCTCGGTCTGGCCGCCGCCGAACGGGATTACGGTGAGCCCTGCGCGTTCGGCGCCGTAGTGTGCGCCGAGCCCGCCGGTGAACAAACCGTAGCCGTAGCTGACATGAACCTTGTCGCCGCGCCGCGCGCCGGCTGCGCGGATCGAGCGCGCGACGAGATTCGCCCACGTATCGATGTCGCGTGCCGTATAGCCGACGACGGTCGGCTTGCCGGTCGTGCCCGACGACGCGTGAATGCGCGAGATCTGGTCCTGAGGCACCGCGAACATGCCGAACGGGTAGCTGTCGCGCAGGTCGCTCTTGGTCGTGAACGGGAAGCGCGACAGATCCGTGAGTGTCTTCAGGTCGTCGGGATGCACGCCCGCTTCGTCGAATTTGCGGCGATAGACGGGGGAGTGCTCATACGCATGCCGGAGCGACCATTTCAGGCGTTCGAGCTGTAACGCGGTCAGCTCGTCGCGTGAAGCGGTCTCGATCGGCTCGAGCGGTAGCGGGGTAGTCATGCCTGTCTCCAGTGATTGTTATGAGCGAGCCGTGGACGTCAGCGGTCTTCCGGGAGGACCGTGCCCTTGATCTGGGCCGATTTGCCGCGAAACATCGCGACCGTTTCGCCTGTCTGGTTCGTGACGCGGATGTCGTAGACGCCATGCCGGCCGCTGCGTGTCTGCTCGATCGCCTCGGCCGTCAGCAGGTCGTTGCCGTAGACGGGGCGCAGGTATTCGATCGAGCAGCCCGCGGCAACGGTATTCAGGTTGTACGAGTTGCACGCGAACGCGAACGTCGAATCGGCGAGCGTGAAGATGATGCCGCCGTGGCAGGTCTGGTGCCCGTTCAGGAATTCCGGCCGTACGCGCATCTGCAGGCGTGCGTAGCCGGCGCGCACTTCGGCGATTTCCATGCCGAACGCGCGGCTGCAGGCGTCCGCGTCGTACATGGCCCGTGCTGTCGCACGGGCGAGCGCATCGGGGTCGAGCGTGTCGGTGGAGGTGGTCATGTCAACGTCCCTCGAACCGCGGCGCGCGCTTCTCGATGAACGCCTTCACGCCTTCCGCGTAGTCGTACGACTGGCCGAGCTTGCGCTGCAGGTCACGCTCGAGGTCGAGCTGCTGGTCGAGCGTATTCGTGACGCTGTCGCGCATCGACTGCTTGATCGACGCGATCGCGAGCGTCGGTTGCTGCGCGAGCTGGTTGGCAACTTGACGGGCCGACGCGGCGAGCGCATCGTCGTCGACCGCGCGCCAGATCAAGCCCCATTGTTCGGCCTGTTCGGCGCCGAGCTTGTCGCCGGTCAGGGCGAGCCCCAGCGCGCGTGCCATGCCGACGCGTTGCGGCAGGAACCATGTGCCGCCCGAATCGGGCACGAGCCCGATCTTGACGAAGGCCTGGATGAAACTGCTCGAGCGCGCGGCGAACACGATGTCGCAGGCGAGCGCGAGATTCGCGCCGGCGCCGGCCGCCGTGCCGTTGACGGCGGCGATCACCGGAATCGGCATGCGTTGCAGGCGGCGGATCAGTGGATTGAAATGCTCGTCGATCAGCGTGCCGAGGTCGGTGGACGCGCCCGGCGTGAAGTCGAGGTCGGCCAGGTCCTGGCCTGCGCAGAAGCCGCGCCCCGCACCCGTCAGGATCAGCGCACGCGCGCCGGCCGTCTCGACTTCATCGAGTGCCGACTGCAGTTCGCGGTGCATTGCCCGCGTGAAGCTGTTCAGCTTGTCCGGACGGTTGAGGGTGATCGTGGCCACGTGGGCAGCCTGATCGATATCCAGCTGGATCGCCTGATATGACATGCAGTGTCTCCTTCATGACTTCGTTATAGGCGCGCGGGTTACACGCGTTCGATGGCGATCGCGATGCCCTGGCCGACGCCGATGCACATCGTACAGAGCGCAAAGCGGCCGCCCGTACGCTCGAGTTGATGAAGTGCCGTGGTCACGAGCCGGGCGCCCGATGCACCGAGCGGGTGGCCGAGCGCGATCGCGCCGCCGTTCGGGTTCACGCGCGGATCGTCGTCGGCGACGCCGAGCATGCGCAGCACCGCGAGACCCTGCGACGCGAATGCCTCGTTCAGCTCGATCACGTCGAACTGGTCGATCGTCATCCCGAGCTGGCGCAACAGTTTCTGCGCGGCCGGCGCCGGGCCGATGCCCATCACGCGCGGCTCGACGCCGGCGGTCGCCATGCCGACGACGCGCGCACGGCGGCGCAGCGCGTATTGATCGGCGGCTTCCGCGTTGGCGAGCAGCAGTGCGCATGCGCCGTCGTTGACGCCCGACGCGTTGCCGGCCGTCACCGAGCCGTCCGGGCGCACGACGCCCTTCAGCTTCGCGAGCGCTTCGAGCGACGTTTCGCGCGGATGCTCGTCGACGGCTACGACGAGCGCGTCGCCTTTCTTCTGCGGAATCGTCACCGGGACGATTTCCTCGGCGAGCGTGCCGTCCCGCTGCGCGCGCGCGGCTTTCTGCTGGCTGCGCACCGCGAACAGGTCCTGGTCGGCGCGGCTGATGTCGTAGTCGACCGCGACGTTTTCGGCCGTCTCCGGCATCGAATCGACGCCGTATTGCTGTTTCATCAGCGGATTGACGAAACGCCAGCCGATCGTCGTGTCGAAAATGGCGGCCTGGCGCGCAAACGCGCTGGCGGCCTTGCCCATCACGAACGGCGCGCGCGTCATGCTTTCGACGCCGCCCGCGATCATCAAGCGCGCCTCGCCCGCCTTGATCGCGCGCGCGGCGGTGCCGACGGCGTCCATGCCCGAGCCGCACAGCCGGTTCAGCGTCGTGCCCGGCACGGCGGTCGGCAGGCCCGCAAGCAGCGCGGACATGCGCGCGACGTTGCGGTTGTCCTCGCCGGCCTGGTTCGCGCAGCCGTAGATCACGTCGTCGATGGCCGACCAGTCGACGTTGCGGTTGCGTTCGATCAGCGCCTTGAGCGGCACCGCGCCGAGATCGTCGGCACGAACGTCTTTCAGGGCGCCGCCGTAGCGGCCGATGGGGGTGCGAATCGCGTCGCAGATGTAGGCGTCGGTCATGGGTGTGTCGATGTGCAACGAACCCGCCGGTTGACGGATTCGTTCATGGTAGAGAACGTGGCGGCGTTTGCACGTCGGCCATTCGGGTTATGCCGTCTGGCCGGCTTCCGCAGGCACTGCCTTCGGCGCAACATGGACGCGGCTTTGCACCACGCGGAACCGATTGGCGACGAACGCCGGGTCGGCCAGCGCCGCGTTGGCGGCCGGGTTCGCGCCGGTGCCGTGGAAGTCGGAGAAGGCGGCCGACTGGTTGACGAACACGCCGCCCGTCAGGTTGATCGACAGCGCGACGCCGCCACGCACCGCCGCATCGTGCGCAGCGTCGAGGACCTTGTCGTCGGTGCTGTAGACGGACAGCGTCAATGCGCCATGTTCCGCGGCGATTTCGCCGGCGAGATCGAGCGACTGCGCGGTCGAGTCGGTCGCGATCACGAACGAGATCGGGCCGAACCATTCCTGCGTGAACTTCGCACGGTCGGCCACGTCGAGTTGCAGCACGAGCGGCGTGCGCACGCGAGCGTCGGCGAACGCCGGGTGCTGGAGCGTCTGGCTGTCGGCGAGCACGCGGCCGAGCTTGCGCGCGTCGTCGATGCGCGCGGTCACGCCGTCGTTCTGGATCGCGCCGATCAGTTCGACCGAGCGCGCCGGGTCGCCGGTCAGCTTCTGCACGGAGACGGCGATGGCCTGTGCGACTTCGTCGAAGCTCGCATGACCGTCTGCCGTCCGGATGCCGTCGCGCGGCACATAGATGTTCTGCGGTGCCGTGCACATCTGGCCGGAGTACAGCGCCAGCGAGAACGCGATGTTCTTGGCTGCAGCCTTCAGGTCGTCGGTCGAGTCGATCACGATCTGGTTGACGCCTGCCTTCTCGGTATACACCTGTGCTTGGTGGGCATTGCGTTCGAGCCACGTGCCGTTTTGCGTGCTGCCCGTGAAGTCGATCAGCTTGATTTCAGGACGCAGCGCGAGGTCCTGCACGAGGGCGCCGTCGTTCGGCTCGGTCGCGAGGAGCGTGACGACGTTCGGATCGAAGCCGGCTTCGCGCAGCACGTCGCGGGCGATGCGGACCGTGATCGCGAGCGGCAGGATCGCGCCCGGATGGGGTTTGACGATCACCGTGTTGCCGGTCGCCAGGTCGGCGAACAGGCCCGGGTAGCCGTTCCAGGTCGGGAACGTGCAGCAGCCGAGCACGAGGCCGGTGCCGCGCGGGACGATCGTATAGCGCTTGTGCATCGCGAGCGGCGGGTTCTTGCCTTGCGGCTTCTCCCAGTGCGCATCGGCGGGGATGCGACGCAATTCGTCCCATGCGTAGGCGACCGCTTCGAGTGCGCGATCCTGCGCGTGCGGGCCGCCGGCCTGGAAGGCCATCATGAACGCCTGGCCCGTCGTGTGCATCACGCTGTAGGCAATCTCGAAGCTCGCACGATTCAGTCGCGCGAGAATTTCCAGGCTGATGCCGATCCAGGCGCTCGGGCCGGCTTCGCGCCATGCACGCTGGGCCGCGGCGGCCGCGGCA
This sequence comes from Burkholderia sp. Bp8984, assembly GCF_003853755.1. Lineage (NCBI taxonomy): Bacteria > Pseudomonadati > Pseudomonadota > Betaproteobacteria > Burkholderiales > Burkholderiaceae > Burkholderia > Burkholderia sp. Bp8984. The sequence continues at coordinate 1,486 of NZ_QTQN01000031.1, read as the reverse complement.
ATCAGTTCGTCGGGCGTCGATTTCGGGTAGCGGATGTCCAGCGCGACCCCGTACGGCGACTGCTCCGCGCCGACGGTTCCGTCGGACGCCGGCTGGTCGAGCACGAACGTGTTGCCGAGGTGTGCTTTGAACGCCGCTTCGCCATCGGCGTTCGCGCTTTCCCCGTACACTTTGGGACTCGGCATTTCCGCGAACGGGCTCCAGTACCCGCGGCTCTCGATGGCGGCGAGGGCGTGTTTCAGCGTGTCTTCGTGCTTCGTGAACAGTGCATGGGTCATGACGGCGGCCTGATGGACGTTGAGAAGGGTTGGATCGATTAATTAACCGACCGGTTGGTCGGAGAATGGTAGCATCAAACTATTCGCATGTGCGAGGCGTTTCTCATTTCATTGATCGAGGAGAAATAGATGTCTTACGAGAACATCCTGGTGGAGACCCGGGGGCGAGTCGGGCTGGTCACGCTCAACCGTCCGAAGGCGCTGAATGCGCTGAACGATGCATTGATGGATGAATTGGGCGCTGCGCTGAAGGCGTTCGACGCGGACGACGAGATCGGCGCAATCGTCGTGACGGGGAGCGAGAAGGCGTTCGCGGCCGGGGCCGACATCGGCATGATGGCGACCTATTCCTATATGGATGTTTACCGCGGCGACTACATCACCCGTAACTGGGAGACCGTCCGCGAGATCCGCAAGCCGATCATCGCTGCCGTGGCGGGCTTCGCGCTCGGCGGTGGCTGCGAACTCGCGATGATGTGCGACATCATCTTCGCGGCGGAAACGGCCAAGTTCGGTCAACCCGAGATCAAGCTGGGCGTGATGCCTGGCGCAGGCGGTACGCAGCGCCTGCCGCGCGCGGTCTCGAAGGCGAAGGCCATGGACATGTGCCTGACCGCACGTTTCATGGATGCAGCCGAGGCGGAGCGGGCCGGGCTGGTGTCGCGTGTGCTGCCTGCCGACAAGCTGCTCGACGAGGCGATTGCCGCTGCGACGACGATCGCCGAGTTTTCGCTGCCGGCGGTCATGATGGTCAAGGAGTCGGTGAACCGCGCATACGAGACGACGCTGGCCGAGGGTGTCCATTTCGAGCGTCGACTGTTCCATTCGTTGTTCGCTACCGAAGATCAGAAGGAAGGGATGGCGGCATTCGTCGAGAAGCGGAAACCGGTATTCAAGAACCGTTGATTCGCCGGCGGCCGGGTGGAGCTTGGCGAGCGACGGGTGTCGGTCGCCGCCATGATCGCCTGGTGCAATGAACCCAAAGCCCCCGTGCGCGGCAGCGCACGGGGGCTTTTCAAAATATTTTCACAAAGGGGGTTGCGGAGAGCGGGGCGGGTGCTTAGAATCACGCCTCTTTCGCGCTAACGGAAACGCGGCGCGGGGGAAGAAGGGAAGCGGTGCTGTCGGGCTGGTCGTAGCGGCCTCGGCGGTGCAGGAAGTTGAACCCCAGCCGTCGCAACGAAGTAGTTAAAAAGTTGTTGACGAAC
>NZ_QTQN01000030.1:0-90976 GCF_003853755.1 Burkholderia sp. Bp8984 | reverse complement strand
CTTGCCGACCACACCGCGAATGTCATATGCCTTGAAGATGGATTGGGAGATCATCGATTCTCTCTGGGTTGCGTGCATGGAAAATAATCTGGCCGCCTTTCGCGCATGCCGGCCATCGTACATGCGGGCCTTGCGGAACAAGGAACGGGACGGCTGGAGCGGCCCCGATCCCACTTATAATCGCGGGTTTTGATGACGCGTATTTTGTCCATTTTAATGCCTAGCCGCTCCGCCGCCGCCAACCCGCCGCCTTCGGGCGCCCTGCCGGCCGCCTCCCGCTCGCGCGGCTGCCCCGCATGCTGAAGCGATTCGGCAACCCGGACGTCGCGAAGGCCGTCGCGAATCTCGTCTGGCTGGGGCTCGAACGGCTCACGCAGATCGGCGTCGCGATCGCGATCAGCGGTCTTCTGGCCCGTTATTTCGGGCCGGACGTGTTCGGCAAATGGCAGTATGCGAATACGCTTCTCCTCGTACTGGCGCCGCTCACCTGGGTGTGCGGCGCCGAAATCCTGGTTCCGACCATCGTCCAGCGCCCGCCCGCGCAACTCGGCGCGGTGCTCGGCAGCGCCTTCGTGCTGCGCATCGGCGTGTCCGCCATCGCGCTCGTCGCGACCTGGATCGCGATCGGCGCCGGCGCGTTCGACCCGCTGGTCGGCGCGATGCTCGCGGGCCTCGCGGTCACGATGGTGTTCCGCGAGCCGTTCGTCGGCGTGATCAACGCGTGGCTGCAGAGCCTGACCTACAGCAAGCCGCAGCTCGTGACCAGCATGCTCACCGCGCTGGCGAAGGCGCTGCTCGTCTGGCTGCTGGTCCGTGCGGCCGCCGGCCCTGCCCGCTTCGCGTGGCTGTGGGCGCTGGAGGCCGCCGTGATCGGCTTCGCGCTGCTCCTCTACTTCCGCCATCGTAACGGCGGCGCGCTCGGCTGGACGTTCGACAAACCGCTGTTCAGGCACTTTGCCACCGCCGGCACCGTGTTCTGGCTCGGCCTGATCTGCATGTACCTGTTCCTGAAGCTCGACCGCCTGATGCTCGAGCGTCACGTGTCGTTCGCCGACCTCGGCCGCTACTCGGCGGCCCAGCAGCTCAACGAGAACTGGATCACGCTCGCGCTGATGCTCGCGCAGACCATCGCGCCCGCGTTCGTGTACCGCGTGCAGGACGTCGCGCGGCTGCGCCGCAACATCGTCCGGCTGATCGCGATGACCGCCGGCCTGATGACGGCCGGCGCGCTGGTGCTGGACGCGGCCGCGCCGCTCATCGTCGGCAAGGTGTTCGGCCGCGGCTACGAGGCGTCGGTCGACATCTTCCGCTGGGCGGTCTGGCTGTCCGTGCCGGCCGGCATCGAGGCGATAGGCAATCTTATCGTTCTCAAATATCAAGCAAAATTCGTGTTGCTGGCGAAATGGGTGCTCGCGCTCGCGATCGCCGCGCTCGTCAACGTGTTCGCCATCCCCCGGCTCGGCCTGTACGGCGCGCTCGTCGGGCTGGCGGCCGGCTATCTCGCCGCCGCCGCCGTTAATTTTTATTACATTCGTTTCAAGCTGCGCCCATGACGTCTCCCGATTGCCCGCCCCCGCTCGACGACGTGGCCGTGCTGATGCCGGCCTACAACGGCCACGACGACGTCGTGCGCACCCTCGCGTCGTTTCGCGAGGACGCGCCGGTGCACGTGCTGATCGTCGATGACGGCAGCACGCCGCCGATCGTGGCGCCCGACCTGCCCGGCCTTGCGGTCGAGGTGCTGCGCATGCCGCGCAACGGCGGCATCGAGCGCGCGCTCGAGGCCGGCATCGACGCGCTCGCGGCGCGCGGCTTCCGCTTCGCGGCCCGCATCGACGCCGGCGACCTCGCCGCGCCGCGGCGCCTCGCGAAGCAGCGCGCGTATCTCGATGCGCACCCGCGCGTGGCCTGCGTCGGCATGTGGACCCAGGTCGTGTCGCGTGCCGGCGAGCCGCGCTTCATGCTGACCCCGCCCGCCGACCCGCGCACGCTGCGCCGCACGCGCTTCCTGCGCTCGCCGCTCGTGCATCCGTCGGTCATGCTGCGCATCGACGCCGTGCGCGAAGTCGGCAATTACCGCGCGAAGTATCGCGCGGCCGAGGATCTCGATCTTTTTTTACGGTTAATGCAACGCTACGATTGCGCGAACCTGCCCGAGCTCGGCCTCTACTACGAGCTCAACGAGGGCGGGATCAGCGCGACCAAGCGCCGCCGCCAGCTGATATCGACGCTATCGCTGCTGCTGCGGCACTTCAACGTGCTGAACCCGTACGACTGGGCCGGCCTCGCCAAGAACCTGCTGCATTTCGTGACGCCGTACCGTACGCTGCAGCGGATCAAGCAGACGCTGTTCGCGGCGCGGCCGTCCGCGTAGCCCGCCTCCGGCATTTTCGACGCTTTATTTTTTGCTTTTTTTCATGTCCGCTACCTCCTCGCTGCGCATCGCGCTCGTCTGCAACACGGCCTGGGCGATCTACACGTACCGCCACGGGCTGATCCGTGCGCTCGTCGCCCGCGGCGCCGAGGTCATCGTGATCGCGCCGCACGACCGCACGGTGCCGCTGCTCGAGCAGATGGGCTGCCGCTACGTCGCGCTCGCCGTCGCGTCGAAAGGCACGAGCCCGCGCGAGGATCTCGGCACGCTTGCCGCGCTGGTGCGCCATTACCGCGCGCTCAAGCCCGATCTCGTGTTCCATTACACGATCAAGCCGAACATCTACGGGTCGATCGCCGCGTGGCTCGCGCGCGTGCCGTCGATCGCGGTCACGACCGGCCTCGGCTATGTGTTCATCCAGAAAAGCCGTGCGGCGAGCGTCGCGAAGCGCCTGTACCGGTTCGCGTTCCGCTTTCCGCGTGAAGTCTGGTTCCTGAACCGCGACGATCTCGCGACCTTCACCGACGAGCAGCTGCTCGCGCACCCCGAGCGCGCGCGGCTGCTGCACGGCGAAGGCGTCGATCTCGACCAGTTCGCGCCGGTGCCGCTGCCCGCCGGCCGTGGCCCCGTGTTCATCCTGATCGGCCGGCTGCTGTGGGACAAGGGCGTGCGCGAATACGTCGAGGCCGCGCGCGTCGTGCGGGATCGCTACCCGGACGCGCGCTTCCAGCTGCTCGGGCCGCTCGGCGTCGACAATCCGAGCGCGATCGGCCGCGCGGACGTCGACGCGTGGGTCGGCGAAGGCGTCGTCGAGTATCTTGGCGAGGCGCACGACGTGCGCCCGCACATCGCGGCGGCCGACTGCGTCGTGCTGCCGTCGTACCGCGAGGGCGTGCCGCGCACGCTGATGGAAGCGTCCGCGATGGGCCGCCCGATCGTCGCGACCGACGTGCCGGGTTGCCGCGACGTCGTCGCCGACGGCGAAACCGGCTTCCTGTGCCGCGTGCGCGACAGTGCGAGCCTCGCGGAGCAGCTGATCCGCATGATTGAACTCGGGACCGCCGGACGCGACGCGATGGGCGCGTGCGGCCGCCGCAAGGTGAGCGCGGAATTCGACGAGCAGCAAGTCGTCGAACGCTACCGGCAGACCATTCATACATTGACCGGCATCACACTCTGAAGGAGCGCATCAGCATGACCGCTAAAGGCACCATCCTCGTTACCGGCGGTGCGGGCTATATCGGCTCGCATACGGCCGTCGAGCTGCTCGACAACGGCTACGATGTCGTGATCGTCGACAACCTCGTCAACAGCAAGGCCGAGTCCGTCCGGCGCATCGAGCGGATCACCGGCAGGACGCCCGCGTTCCACCAGGTCGACGTGTGCGACGAAGCCGCGCTCGCGAAGGTGTTCGACGCGCATCCGATCACGGGCACGATCCATTTCGCGGCGCTCAAGGCGGTCGGCGAATCGGTCGCGAAGCCGCTCGAGTATTACCAGAACAACCTTGGCGGGCTGCTCTCGGTGCTCAAGATCATGCGCGAGCGCAACGTCCGGCAGTTCGTGTTCAGCTCGTCGGCGACCGTGTACGGCGTGCCGGAGCGCTCGCCGATCGACGAATCGTTCCCGTTGTCGGCCACCAACCCGTACGGCCAGTCGAAGCTGATCGCCGAGCAGGTCCTGCGCGATCTCGAGGTATCGGACCCGTCGTGGCGCATCGCGACGCTGCGCTACTTCAACCCGGTCGGCGCGCATGCGAGCGGGCTGATCGGCGAGGATCCGGCCGGCATCCCGAACAACCTGATGCCGTACGTCGCGCAGGTCGCGGTCGGCAAGCTCGAGAAGCTGCGCGTGTTCGGCTCCGACTACCCGACGCCGGACGGCACCGGCGTGCGCGACTACATCCACGTCGTCGATCTCGCGAAGGGGCACATCGCCGCGCTCGACGCGCTCGCGAAGCGCGATGCGAGCTTCGTCGTGAACCTCGGCACCGGCCAGGGCTACAGCGTGCTGGAAGTCGTGCGCGCGTTCGAGAAGGCGTCGGGCCGCCCGGTGCCGTATGAACTCGTCGCGCGCCGCCCGGGCGACATCGCCGAGTGCTACGCGAATCCGCAGGCCGCGGCCGACCTCATCGGCTGGCGCGCGACGCTCGGGATCGACGAGATGTGCGCCGACCACTGGAAATGGCAGGAGGGGAACCCCCGCGGTTTTGTATAATCCGCTGTCCATTTTTCGAGCGATCCCATGCTCAGCTTCGCGTCCGGCTTCATCGTCTCCCTGCTCGTCACGTTGTTCATCGTGCGCTATGCGCATCTGCACGAGAAATTCTCGGTCGACAGCGACCTGGCCGGCGTGCAGAAATTCCACGTACGGCCGGTGCCGCGTGTCGGGGGCATCGGGATCCTCGCCGGGGTCGTCATTGCCGCGCTACTCGTGTCGCGGCGCTATCCGACGATCGCCGGCAGCATTCTCGGGATCGTCGCGTGCGGGATGCCGGCGTTCCTGTCGGGCCTCGTCGAGGACCTGACCAAGCGCGTGTCGCCGCGCGCGCGGCTGCTCTGCACGATGGGCGCGGCCGCGCTGGCGTTCTGGCTGCTGGGCATCGCGGTCAAGCGGATCAGCGTGCCGCCGCTCGACTTCCTGCTCGGCTACGTGGCCATTTCGGCGTTCATCACGGTGCTCGCGGTCGCGGCGCTGGCCAACGCGATCAACATCATCGACGGCTTCAACGGCCTCGCGTCGATGGTCAGCTTCATGATGTTCGCGTCGCTTGCGTATGTCGCATTCCACGTCAACGACCCGGTCGTGATGTCGGCGTCGATCATCATGATGGGCGCCGTGCTCGGCTTCTTCCTGTGGAATTTCCCTGCGGGGCTGATCTTCCTCGGCGACGGCGGCGCGTATTTCATCGGCTTCATGCTCGCCGAACTCGCGATCATGCTGGTGATGCGCAATCGCGAAGTGTCGGCGTGGTATCCGGTGCTGCTGTTCATGTATCCGATCTTCGAGACGTGTTTCTCGATCTACCGGAAGAAGTTCATCCGCGGGATGTCGCCGGGGATTCCGGACGGCGTGCATCTTCATATGCTCGTGTACAAGCGGCTGATGCGCTGGGCCGTCGGGACGAAGCATGCGCACGACCTCACGCGGCGCAATTCGCTGACGTCGCCTTATCTTTGGCTGCTGTGCCTCGTTGCGGTGATTCCGGCGACGCTGTTCTGGCGGCACACGGTGCACCTGTTCGTTTTTGTCGTGCTGTTCGCGCTGACGTATGTGTGGCTTTATCTCAGCATCGTCAGGTTCAAGGTGCCGCGGTGGATGGTGGTGAGAAAGGAAAGACGCGGGCAGTGAGTCCAGCACCCAAAACGAAAAAAGCGCCTCGTGGGGCGCTTTTTTCATGCTCGGGGCCAACGTGGGCGGCGTCCGCGAGCGCTCATTCGTTCGATACGGCTCGCGCCATCGGCACGCTCTGCAGCACCGGGGCGACGGTCGTCTGATATTCCGGCACCCAGCGCCGCAGATCCCGCCGCACCTCGTCGTCGCTCAGCACGCGGTGCTGCATCAGCCACGGCAACAGCTCGTCGAGCAGATGGTCCGGCACTTCCCGGGCCCGCGCGATCCGCAGCTTCGGATGCGGCGTGCGCGTGGTCGTCTCGTCGTCCGCGAGCAGTTCCTCGTAGAGTTTCTCGCCCGGACGCAGCCCCGTGAATTCGATCCGGATCTGCCCTTCCGAGAAGCCGTAGAGACGGATCAGATCGCGCGCGAGATCCACGATCTTGACCGGCTCGCCCATGTCGAGAATGAAGATCTCGCCGCCGTGCCCCATGCTCGACGCCTGCAGCACGAGTTGCGACGCTTCAGGAATCGTCATGAAGAAGCGCGTGATCTCGGGATGCGTGACCGTCACCGGGCCGCCCTTCGCGATCTGCTGCTGGAACTTCGGGATCACGCTGCCGGCGCTGCCGAGCACGTTGCCGAAACGCACCGTCTCGAACTGCGTGCCTTCGCTCGTCTGCTGCAACGCCTGGCACGCCATCTCCGCGAGCCGCTTGCTCGCGCCCATCACATTGGTCGGATTGACGGCCTTGTCGGTCGAAATCAGCACGAAATGGCGCACGTTGTGGCGGATCGCCGAGCGGGCGACGCGATAGGTGCCCAGCACGTTGTTGCGCAGCGCCTGCCACGCGTTGTGCTCCTCCATCAGCGGCACGTGCTTGTACGCGGCCGCGTGGAAAACGATATGCGGCGCATAGCGCGACATCACCTGGTCGAGCAGCAGCGAATCCTTCGCGTCGCCGATGATCGGTACGACAGGCTGGTCGGGGAAGCGCTCGCGCAGTTCCTCGGCGAGCCGGTACATCGCATATTCGGAGAGATCGAACGCGACCAGTTGCGCCGGCTTGAAACGTAGGATCTGCCGGCACAGCTCGGAACCGATCGAACCGCCCGCGCCGGTTACCATCACGACGCGGCCGCGCAGCAGCGCCTCGACGTGCGGCGTGTCGATCGTGACGGCATCGCGTCCGAGCAAGTCCTCGAGATCGATATTGCGCACCTGCGACAGGAACCCCTGCCCCGGCATCAGCGCGGTCAGCGACGGCAGCACCATCGCCTTCACGCCGGCGCGCACGCACAATGTCGCAACGCGGCGCTGTGTTTCAACGGATGCCGACGGAATCGCGATGATCGCGTATTCGACCTTCATCGCATCGGTCCAGTGCTTCAGGTCGTTGAACGAGCCGAGCACCTTGTAGCCGTAGATCTCGCGCCCCTGCTTGGTCGGATCGTCGTCGAGGAGGCCCACCAGACGCCATTCCCCCGACCGCGACAGTTCGCGCGCGAGGCTCGCGCCGGCCGTGCCGGCGCCGAGCACGAGCACCGGCTTGCCCTGCCCGACGAGCCCGCCGTACAGGTAGAACTCCTTCGTTGCGCGGTACAGCGCGCGGGCGCCGCCCATCGCGAGGAACAGCATCAGCGGCGACACGAGCAGCACCGAACGCGGGATGATCGGCGATGGCTGGAACATCACGGCGCCGATCATCACGATCACGCCGCCGCCAATCACCGCCTTCGAAATCCGAACCAGGTCCGGAAGGCTCGCGAACACCCACAGGCCGCGATACAGGCCGAACACGTGGAACATCAGCGCGTAGACCGGCAGCACCCAGACGAGCGCCGTCAGCGCGCCGCCCATGAAATCGGACGGAACGCTGCCGTTGAATCGGACGAGATAGGCGAACAACCACGCGGCGGTGACCGCCGTCAGGTCAAACAGGAAAGCGCTCAGCGAAAGCCATGATGCTTTGGATCGCAACATCGGCAGGAAACCTCAAGAGTTATTTTCGGCGGCCGACTGAAACCGGCGCCAGCGCATGTCGATTACCAGTCCGATACATGCCAGGACGCCGTACCACGCGAAGAACGACAGCCACTGCTGCAGTTCCGGGCGGCCCTTTGCCCACACGGCGACGATTATGCCCGCGAGCATGATGAGGTACCAATAAAGAGCGGTCCGACGGTGACCTACGCCCGCCCGGACCATCCTTTGATAATAATGCTCCCGGTGCGCTTGCCAGAACTTTTCGCCACGTAACAGACGTCTCAAAAGTGTTACAGATGCGTCGGCAATAAAGGGCGCGAACACCAGCGCCGGGAACCAGATCGGCCAGACGCCGGCCCGCCAGCCCCAATAGCCGAGCGCACCAGCCAGGAATCCGAGCGGAATCGAACCCGCATCGCCGAGAAACAGCCGGGCCGGATGGAAGTTCAGCAGCAGAAAGCCGAGCGCGGCGCCGGCGACAGCCGAGCCGGCCACGGCCAGATCCGGTGACGGCATCGGGCCGGTCAGCGCCGCGACCGCATATGCGCCGAAGCCGAACAGCGCCATGCCGCCCGCGAGGCCGTCGGCGCCGTCCATGAAGTTGTACAGGTTCGTCAGCCACACCATCGCGAAGCCGATGCCGACCAGCAGCCACCACGGTGCGTCGGCCGGGAACACGGCGATCAGCGCGACGACCGCCGCGAGGTGCGCCGAGAACCGCACGCGGGCGGGCAGCCCGCGCCGGTCGTCGATCTGCGACATCGCGGCGAGTCCGGCGGCGGCGACGGCGATCAGCCACAAGTGCGGCGCCAGCGCGAGCAGCGCAACGACGCAGACCGGTACGATGCCCCATCCGCCGACGCGCGGCGTCGGCAGCGTATGGAGCGAACGGTCGTTCGGAATGTCGGTGGCAAGGCGCCACGCGAGGCCGGTCGCGAGCAGCATGCGCAGGATGGCCGTGGACGCGATGGCTGCGGCCAGCGCCACCGCGGCCGCTTCGGGCCACGTGGATATCGGGAGAAACATGGCGATTATTGTTGTGTGTTGCGCGAACGATACCATGCGGCCGTCGCTTCGAGGCCTTGTCTTGTCGTATAAGGCGGATGCCAGTCGAGCACGCGCGTGATCCGGCCCGTATCGAGCTGGAGGCTGCCGGTCAGGCGGTCGATCGCCGCGCGGCGGCCGGTCAATGCGCCGAGCGCCCGCAACACGGCGGACGGGACGGCGATCAGCCGCGCCGGCTTGCCGAGCGCGTCGCCGACCAGGCGCAACAGGCCCGTGACCGACGGCGCGTCGTCGTCGGCGACGTGGAAGCATTCTCCGGCCGCGCGTGGATCGATCGCGCATTGCAGCAGTGCGTCGGCCAGGTTGTCGACGTAGACGATGCTGCGGCGTGCCGGGATGGAACCGAGCGGCAGCGGCATCCCGCGCGCAACTGCGTCCATCATGCGCAGGAAGTTGGCGCGGACGGTCGGACCGTAGACGAGCGGCGGGCGCACGACCACGACGTCGAGCCCGTTCAACGCACCGAACTGTGCCAGCTGCCGCTCCGCGCGCAGCTTCGAGCGGCCGTAGGCATCCTGCGGGTCGGGACTCGCCGCTTCCGACAGCGGTACCCCGCCGTCGCTCTCGCCAACCGCCTTGATGCTGCTCGCGTAAACGATGCGGCGCACGCCATGCTGGCGCGCGGCTTTAGCGAGGCGCAAGGTACCGGCGACGTTGGTCGCGTCGAATGCGGCGTCGGGGTCTGGCGCCTCGTCGCGCATGACGTGGACGCGGGCGGCGAGATGGATGACGCAGTCGGCTGCAAGATCCGTTGGCCATCCCTCGTCAAGGCCATCGAAATCGGCTGCGTCGTGCACCCATTCACGCACGCCTTCGATGGTTTCGCCCGGACGCCTCACCAGGGCGGTCACGGTATGTCCGGCCTCCAGCGCGCGGCGGCAAACCGCGCGGCCGACGAAGCCGTTCGCACCGGTCACGACGAGATGACTCACCACAGCCTCCAGCCGAAACGGTTGTAGAACTTGAACGCGGATGCCGCGAACATACGGATGTGCGCGAAGCCCTTGCGGGACGCGCCACCGCCGTGATGGATCACGCGGACCGACGGGACGTAGGCGACGCGGGCGACATCGTGCGTGCGCAGGCTGAGATCGTAGTCCTCGAAGTAGAGGAAATAGCGCGGGTCGAAACCGCCCAGTTTCTTCAGCACTTCCGTGCGGAACAGCATGAAGCAGCCGCTGACGATGGGTGGATCCCAGACGATGTCGTGATCGTTGATCACGTCGCGCATTTCGTAGTGGGCGAGGCGCCGACGGAAGGGCCTCCGGAGGACTTGAGGCAGAAATCCCCGAGTAAACAGATCAAGCAGTGCCGGGTAACGTCTGCAGAGGTATTGCATATCCCCACGCTCATCGTTGATTTGCGGTGTAACGAGGCCAACGTCGGAATGTGCGTTGAGGAAATCGAATGCTGCCACAAGGGAATCCCCGTCCAAGTCGATATCGGGATTCAGAATCAAGTGGTAGGAGCTCGCTGCTTGTTCAATAGCAAGGTTGTGGCCGCGACCGTATCCGACGTTGCCATGCCCTCCGATGCGGGTACAGCAGACATTGTGCGAACGCAATGCATCGATTGCCGGCAATGATTTCGGCCCATCGCCGTTGTCAACAAGATATAGCGTCGTCGCAGCGCCCAGACGCACGGCATCGATTCGCTCGAGTGCGTCGAGCAGACTTGTGAGTGTCTCCTCCAGTTGCCCCAGATTCGGTCTGTAGACAACGATCGACACCGTCAGATAGTTTGATTGGGATTGATGCACCCGTCGATAAGCCCATATCCGATAACTACTTTTGATTCAACCTGCTATCCGCTTCAGGGCCGAGGCTGTATCCGCCGATACAGCGCCTTCATGCGGCGCCGCCATCCAGCCTGGGTCGATAGCAGGGAACGCATGAACGGCACCCGCGCCAGCCCTTTCCGTACCGCCTGACGTGAGATATGAACGACAGCCATTCGGCGCGCCTGCTCCTCCCCCATCGCTACAACGTCGAACGGGCTGAGCGTCACGCGCATCGCGCGTTGCCGCTCCAGGGCCAAAACATAAGCTTCGTGCAACTTCGCCTGACGGGCAAGCGCGACCTTGCTCGACATCGGTACTCTGTAACGCGATGTGACTCGCATAACCGATGAGAAATCCGTCGCACACGAATAGCGCACCCACAGCACCCAGTCTTCGAGTTGGTCGAGATCTTCGTCGAACCCGCCAAATTCGTCATACAGGCTACGATGAAACAGAACGGCTTGAATAGGAGCAAGATTCTCCTGCCAAAGCACTAAGCGCGAATATTCGCGATATTTCAGCGCAACCGGACCTTCGCGATACGTTACAGAGTCGGCAGTGAGCTCCAAAAACTCCGTCGGCACCTCATGCGACGCACCGTAGACGACGCGGTTTGAACGATCTTTGGCAACCTGCATCAACGTCTCGACATGGTCTGCGTAAAACTGATCGTCGTCGTCGAGGAATCCGATCCATTCTCCGCGCGCGACCGACAAGCCGAGATTTCCGGCCGCGCTCCGGCCAACCGGCACGCCGGTCGCTTCATAACGCACGTTGAGGCGACCGGAAAACTCGGTGTCGACCATATCACGGCTATCTGCCGGCCCGTCCTCCACAACGACGACCTCGATGCGCGGATAAGTCTGATGCGACAGGGACATAAGCGCTTCGCGCAGCAATGCCGGACGGCGATGGGTGCGTACGACAATCGAAACCAGCGGCATTACATCAGCATCGAGCTCCTTGGTAGCAAACGCAAAAAATGCTCCATCACGGCGCTCGCCATAACCCCAGAAACGAAAATCCGGACGAAAACCCTCGTCCCGATAGCGAGCTCCCGTGCGCCGGAAATAGGCTGCGGTTTCCATGTATCGGATCAGGGTTGATACATGCTGGCGCCTCGCAGACGGAAAGCGCTGGGGTCGCGCGAATTCCAGGAGCCAACATCCATAGCCTCGCAACACATCGCCCCAGAATCCAAAGCGAGTACGCAGTTGTAACGAAGCCAGCACGCCCCCGGTGATCTGGAGCGGCTTGACTTCCCTCGGCTTCGAGTAAGTATCGTGTACGACGATCGCACGCGGTTCATACCGTAACCCCCATCCTGCGGCTCGCAATCGCCAGGACAGATCGACGTCTTCACCATACATGAAGATTCGTGGCTCGAATCCGGCTGCTTGTGCAAACGCGGCCCGCCTGAAGACGACTGCTGCGCCGGTCACCCAATCGGTCCGAAGTGTAACGGGGTCGTAAAGCTTGGGATGCTCGTACGGAACTTGCCTCAACTCCCACGCACCGATGTTGTCGGGCGAATCGATAATTGCCGTTCGCAACTCCGTCATCGCGTTTGAATGCAAACGTATGTCCGGATTCAACACGAAGAAAAAAGGCGCGGCCGCCAATTCAAACGTGGCATTGTGCGCCGCACCGAACCCTACATTCTGTTGCGAGTGTACGATCGATATTTCGAACGGATAGCGGCCGCAGTCGCAGGCAAACCGATCCCACCTCGCCGCATCGGCGGGATCGTTGTTGCGAAGCCAAAGACGGATTTCGATATCTGCGCAAGACTTTTGAGCAGCGAGACTGTCCAGTAAGTCAGCAACGACTGCTTCCGCCTCACGATATACCACGACGGATATGTCAAATCGCATTTCTCATCCTGTCTTCGTGATCGACGACATCCATCGTCAACATCGCGGCATCACCCCAATCGCCTAACAACTCTTCTAGCGACGATCTTCGAACTGTCATACGCCTTCCGAACGATTCGGTACAGGCGCGGATGCTTGATGAAAAATCGACGTAACGCATCCAGCTTGGCAGCCCCTTGGAGCACGGCGATATCACTCTCAAGTTTTTTGATCCAATTTCGCTGATCGACAATGAGCTTGATAGTCCCAGGAGGGAAAACATGATACTGATCGTTGTGCTTCGCAACGATTTTCTCGTAGTCACGCTGCCACTCAGCTTGCGAATGAACCGAAAACGACGATTCTCCAGAACGCCATTTTCGATAAATGCCGGTGATCTCCGGGCTACTCTCGACGCCACAGACAAATGCAACACGCATTTCGAAATCCCAGTCCTCCGCCGTATCGAGCGATTCATCAAATCGAATGCCCATCTCTTGGAAGGCAGCACGAGGAAACGCAAGGGAAAGAGGCGGAGAATAGTTCTGCGACAGATGTTCGAAAAAGTCGAAGTGTGACGGGTACGGCGTCGTGATTGCAGAAATAGTTCGATAGCCGAGCGCGCCATCCGGCCTGATGCCGGTCGACACGATGTCCTGTTCTGCGGCCGTTGCGCGCAATACGCAACCTGCGGCCTTCTCGCTCAACTTCTTGAATGTCTCGACCCAGTGCGCAAACACTATTTCGTCGTCGTCCAGGATCGCAACATAGTGCCCCGTGGCGGCGGCAAAGCCATCGTTCAACGGCGCAGTACGTCCACCCCGATCACAACGAATTACGCGAACGCGATTCCGGATGTACTCAGGCAGATCTTCCGCGACACGCTTCACCGCGTAATACTGCTGCTCTTCAGGCTTGTGCGCAACGACAAGTACTTCAAAATCCTGGCAAGTCTGTGCAGTCAAACAAAGCAAGGTATCGCGTAGATTACCCAGGCGCTTGCCCTGCGTGCGAGTAATAATCGACAAAAATGGACGGCTTTGCTTGGGCTCCGCGAGCAGAGGCGTATCCTGACGAGCTCCCGGCAAATAGGCACGCACTAACTCATTGACTACCCCGAACTCGTCCGAGGCACTACGGATCTGTCGCAGATAGCGCGACGCGAAAGTCTTTCCGGTCAATAGCGGATGTGCGTACGGGAATGCCTGGTCGCTCGACTCGAGATCATAGTCGCGTGCGCCCACTTGGTGCCACCCTGCTCGCTTCGTCATTGCCCCAAGCAATCTGTCGGTGTGGTGAATGACGTGCGTATGATCAAGCAGGCCGACTTCGGTATAGTCCCAGTGCCCGGTCAGCAGTTTAGCTCCGAGATCCCGATGGCCACCGTTCGGCACGCTGATCACGAGCAATATCGAACGCTGTGCGGCAAATTCTCGCAAGCGGTCCAGCAACGCCAGTCCGTTGGTTATATGCTCAAGCGTATCGATAATCGATATCGACGCGACTTGGCGGCCATTGAGCACTCCATCGATTTCGGCGAATACACCGTCGAGATGATGAAGGTCGATTCGCCTCGTTTCGAAGCCCCGCGATTCGAGGTTCTGGAGCGCATCCGGATCCGCATCGAAACCGATGTACGTGAGTCCGAGGTCGCGAATCGGTTCCGCAACCGCACCATATCCGCAGCCGATATCCAGGTGTACGCCACTACCGGCGCCGAATTCCTGGACCAGCGCGACGACGTTGCTGTAAATCGAATATTCGTGATATTGAAATTGATAGGTCGCTGAATTCATAGTTTAGAAGCGATGTTTCGCGTAGAAGCCGTCGATGAATTGAGCTACCCGATGCTCTCGGTCGAGCTGAGCCGGCAATTTGCCTGCATCCTTCAGTTCACGATATTTTCTTGCTGCCTTTTTCTCGACTTCGCTACCGCACGCGAGCAACTGGCGCTCGATACGGTCCGCCAACGCACCGTTCGAGAACTTATGCGCAAGGATCATCGCGGCTTCAGCGGAGTAATACTCCTCAGCTCCGCCCACGATCCACTTGCCGGCCGTCGACAAGCGCTTGTCGTGGAACAGCGCAGCCGAAGGCTGGAATACCACTTTGTAACCCGCTAGACGAACTCGCCACGAGAAATCCACGTCGTCACAATATAGAAAGAACGCGTCGGAATCGAAACCGTTCACCTCTTTGGCTACGGCAGCCGAAACAAGAGCGCAGGCGGTCGTTGCCCAGCTCGTCTCACCAGTAACCTGATCGTAGTCCTTAGGATGCTCGATCGGCACCTGCCTTGCTTCGACGATAGCCACGCCGGGCTTGCGCATCGGACGAACCAGTTCGCCAAAAATATTAGGCGCCACTACCGTATCGGGATTCAGAATCAGCACGAGATCCGTATGCAGATCGGCGAGCAGCCGATTCTGCCCGGCTGCCGACCCAAGATTAGCATCGAAAAACGTGTACTGGATCCGAGCGATACCTTGCGGACGAAGTTTGGCGGCCCGGCTCTCGATCTCTTCAGGCGTGAAGACGGGCTCCGGCGAACAATCGCCAAGCGCGACTTCCACCGATGACAATGCACCGGACGCGATCGCGAGATCTGCGGCGCGCGCGATACTTTCAAGCGCAACGTCAATATGTTCTTGACTGTTGTTGTACAGAACCGATTGAATCCGCAATGATGCGGGACCGGTGATTGTCGTGTCGTGCAATGGCACTGGTAACCTCTGTTGTATAACTAGTTCTTTCGATCGAGCTCTCGCGCAATCCAAGTCTGCAATTCGCTGATCCCTCGCTCCAACGACCACTGAGGTTTCCACGCGAGGTTCGCCAGCGACTCACTCAAATCACAGGCCGCATGTCTCACGTCGCCATCGCGAAATGCACCGTTCACCTGGGGAGCAGGCGCACCGTAGTGATTGGCGATGATACGAGCCATCTCCAGGATGCTCGTTGCCTGGCCTGAGCCGATATCAAAAACGGACAACGGCGCCGATTCACGCATCAGCGTCGCGACGATAGCATCCGCGACATCGTCGATGCTTACGAAGTCGCGCGTCACATTACCGTCTTCGTACAACGGAATGACCTTTTTTTCACGCGCAAGGCGGGAAAAGAGTGCGACTATCCCCGTATAGGAATTAGTCAACGACTGACCGGGGCCATAGACGTTTTGCAAACGTAGAATCGACAACGGTGTCTTGGTCGCGAGCGCCCACGCGCTCAGAACATGTTCCTGCGCAAGTTTCGTCCCACCATAGACGCTCGTCGGTCTCGGCTCAGTTCGGTCTGCGCGGGAGGGCAACATCGTCATCCCCGGGAAATCCCACTGCGCCGCCTCAAGCTGTGCACGTCCGCGCTGACCGGGATAGACCACCGTCCCGTTATCCTTCTTCCAAGCACCTTCGCCATAGATCGCGCGGCTGCTGGTCAGCAAGATATGTTCGACGGCGACGCCGTGCTTGACGAGCGCATCCGTAAGTCGCGTCGTACCAACGACATTGACGAGCGAATGCCGGCTCGCTTCCGTCAATGACTGCCCGGTCCCGGTTTCGGCTGCAAGATGAATAACAATGTCAGGCTGGAAATCGGGCAGCAGCGCGTCCCAAGCTTCGGCCTCCGTAACGTCTGCGACGAAGAGCTCTGCCTTTTCATCGAGTGCATCGGGCCGAACCGCACGCTCGTGAATCTGCGGATGCAGGTTGTCCATTACAACATAGCGGCCTGCACGCGGCGCAAGACGTTTCGATATCGCACAGCCGATAAAACCCGCCCCCCCCGTTACGAGAATTTTTTTCCCGTCGATCAAGCTTGCGTTCACGTCGCTCATCACACTCCCTCTTTCTTCAAAATCGACTTACCCCAACAATTCTTCCAGCCGCGCCCAGGCCCCCAATCTTTCAGTTCAAGGGCACGCTTCTCGATCAAATGCCAACTAAGCCATGCGCAGATGCATGTAAAGAAAACGGAGGCAGTCAGATATAAAACAAATCCATATTTGTAAACACCCACGTAGGCCAGCAATTGCTGCACAAGGAATCCAAAAACGTAAATTCCATACGAGTAGTCGTTCTTGGAGCCTATCCTGCGTGCCCACTGTGGCAAACGGCACGCGAGCCAGAGGATCGCGTACACCATTGCCGGATAGCCAAGCAGCAGATACCCGCCCTTGAACAAGGAAACGAGATAGACGGCGATCGAAAACATGCCCAGTTTGTCGGTGATCGGCAAGGATTTCGAATACGCAGCGGCAGTCGATCCGATCAGAAAAATAGTTCCGTACTGTATGAGGTGACGATCGCTCGCCCATGGAACAAGCTGCGCGGAAAATGCCGGATTCACGGTCTGAACAGCAAGCATGAGCCATGCAATGAACGTCGCGGCAAGCAGCACTCTACGATGCTCCGTCAGCAGCCCGAACATGGCAAAAATACCGACCATCACGTAACATTTCGCCTCGTAAATCAGCGTCCAGATCGATCCGTTGAACACGCTTTCGGAAATCGAGCGGCCATAAGGCGTGGTATCACGAAGCAGATTGTTTATCCCGTATTGACCAATCGTAAGTTGCCAATTGTTCACGAGATATCCGAGCGGCCCACCGATGTTCGAATTCCAATACCCGTCCAGCGTTCCCACCTGCAAGTAATGGAGCACGGGGCCGACACCGAACGCAGTCACCACCAGCACCGCCCAATAGGCTGGAAAGATTCGCACGCATCTGCGCCATGCGAACTGCAATAGATCGGCCCTCATGCCACTCTTGGCGATAAGGAAGCCGCTGATCGCAAAAAATCCAGACACACAAATCCCGCCCATCGAATCCTGACCGAGAGTCAGACGCCACATCGGGTCAGAGCCGAATCCACCAAGCGGGAATGCATGGTCCCAAAGGACCATCGTTGCAAATACGAGACGCAACAGCCCGAACCCGTTGTCATGGCTCGACAGCCGTTCCGAGGATTTCGATACTTGCGATGTCGCGACGCGGGCCGGCCTCGATGCAGGCGTCACTGCGACATCGTCGAATCGGTCCGGCGCAGTGACAGGGAGATCGGGTTTCATTGCAGCGCCTCCATCTTGTTTGATTCTTCCCGCTCAAGTGCAATTTCATGCATTGGGATCCCGATCAACCCCGTGCTCACGCTCGTCGAATGCGACTTAAGCAGTACGGCATCGTGCAACCATTGATGGATCACATGGTCGCTCTGCGATCCATCGGCAACGGCGACGGTCACCGAGTAGTCCCCGACTGGCAATACGGGCATTCGAAAAACAAACTTGACCGAGAAGACTTCGCCAACAGCGACGGAAAACGGCTCCTGCAGCGTCGTGAGATACGTATTGTCACCGAACAGATTCTGCCCGAGGCGATCGCGGATGATGAATCCGACAATCGCACGCTCCAATGCCTGCAGCGCCTTGACGCTGATATGAACGCGGACGATCTCGCCGCCCACGATCCAATTCAGCGGCGCGCCCGCCTCATCTTCAATACGAACGTGCTCGATCAGGGCGCCGCCAAGGCCGAAATTTTTTGCGTCGTGGCTGAACTGAAACAGTTCGACGTCGTTTCGCAACTTCGACGCGTTGACGAGTTGTTCGCGCTGATCACGCACGTCACCTTCAGATATCGTCCGAACCACCGAGCTACGTTCGGCCGAACGCTTCTGCCGCCCAGATACTCGATGCTGTTCCTCGTAAAAGGCCTCGAGATACGAATCGCACACATCCTTCGCGGCTCCGATTTCTCTCACGTGACCCTTGTCGAGCCAAACGACGCGCGTGCATAAATTGACCACCGCATTCGTATCATGGCTGACGAACAAGATCGTTCCCCGCTCCATAAAAGCGCGAAGAAAACGCATGCACTTTTGCGTAAAGAACGCATCCCCGACCGCCAGTGCCTCATCGATCACCAGCACGTCCGCATCGACATGCGCGATAACCGCAAATGCAAGCCGCACATACATGCCGCTTGAATAGGTCTTGACAGGCTGGTCTACGAAATCGCCGATGTCAGCAAATGCAAGGATGTCGTCGAGCCGCTCCTCTATCTGCGTTTTCGATAACCCAAGCAACGCCGCATTCATGAAGACGTTTTCGCGGCCGGTAAACTCTGGGTTGAATCCCGCCCCCAGTTCAAGCAGTGCGGCAATCCGTCCGTTGATCGCGACGCGTCCGCTGGACGGCGTCAGCGTACCGCAAATGATCTGGAGCAGCGTCGACTTTCCCGATCCGTTCCGACCGATGATTCCGATCGTCTCGCCCCTTTGCACATGAAACGAAACATTTCGCAGTGCATGAAATTCTGCTGGGCCTTCTGTACCGAGGAATCGCGCTGGCACCAACTTCGCGAGACCGCCGATGCGATGACGCAAAGCGGTCTTGAGCCGGTCGGCCGGCTTGGCGAAAACGCGAAAGTGCTTGCTGACGCTCTCGACACTGATTGCGGGAGTTTCACAGGACATCGGCAAACCCCTTTCGCATCAGCTGAAAATACTTGAAACCTGCGCATGCGATCACCGTACCGCCGAGCAGCGCAAGGCCGAGCGAGTAAAAATCCGGCGTCCGGCCATCGAGAAGTATTCCGCGCGATTGCTCGATAAACAATGTCAGCGGATTGAGTTCCAGCCAGAAACGATACTTCTCCGGCAACGCGGACGCCGGGTAAAACACCGGCGACAAAAACATCAACACCATGGTGAACAAACCGGTAATCTGCCCGACGTCCCTGACGAACACGCCGGTCGCTGCGAGAAACCAAGCGAAGCCAAGCGCCATCAGCATCAGCGGCAGAAGAACGATCGGCAGATACAACGCTGTCGCAAAAATGAAATGCTTGAATAACGCGAAACCGAGAAGCAAGACGACAAGGCTGACGAGTGTATGAAAGAACGCGGACAGCAACGCGACGAGCGGCAGTATTTCCAGAGGAAATACGATCTTCTTCACATAACTCGGGTTATTCAGGATCAATGTCGGCGCCCGGTTGACACATTCGGCAAACAAGCCGTGAATCGTCATCCCTACGAACAGCATCATCGCGAACTGCGCGCGCCCCTGATCGGCTCCGCTCCCCCATCGCGACTTGAACACGAAAGAGAAGACGAACGAATACACCGCCAGCATCAGCAGCGGATTGAAGAAGGACCACGCCAGTCCCAGCACCGACCCGCGATAACGCCCGACGACTTCCCGTTTCGTCATCTGCCAGATGAGCGAAGCGTTTCGCGCGATCGAGCCTACGAGACTTCGCGGAGTAGTAACGAAAATGCTGATTATCGACATCGTGTGAAACAGGTTGGGCTCTCTTGCTTCATTTGAAGAACAGATCTCTTACGCACAGATCGACTGCGTATCTCCAGTCGGGAAGCTCGATGCCAAAGCGTGCGCTCAGCGCATCGTTCGACAGCACCGAGTTGGCCGGACGCTTCGCCGGCACTGGGTAAGCGCTCGACGGAATCGGCATGACCGTTTTCACTGCAAGCGGCGACGCGCCCGGCAGTGAACGCCACGACTCAAAAACAGCCTCGGCAAAGTCATGCCATGAAGCCCGACCTGCGGACGTCATGTGATAGAGGCCCGATTCAAATGATCCAGCCTTGCGTTCGCGAATGGCAGCGGCCAATGCATGCGCAGTACCGTCGGCAATCGAGCGTGCCCAAGTCGGCGCGCCGAACTGATCGGCAACCACGCTCAATTCCTCCCGCTCCTTCGCAAGACGAAGCATGGTTCGAAGAAAATTCTTGCCACGCGCCGCAAAAACCCAAGTTGTGCGAAAGGTAAGCCAGTCTCCACCCGCCTGCTCGACTGCCAGTTCTCCGCCCAGCTTACTTGCGCCGTAGGCATTTACAGGACAGGTAGCGTCCGATTCGATATACGGGGACGTTTTGGTTCCGTCGAAGACGTAATCGGTCGAATAGTGGACAAACAATCCGCCGATACGCTTGGTTGCGCTGGCCAGTTCACCGACCGCCTCCGCATTGATCACGTTCGCCGTCTCGATGTCCGTTTCCGCCGCATCGACTGCGGTATAGGCGGCAGCGTTGACAACCACATCCGGCATCAACTTGTCGATGGCGCGCGAGAGCGTGTCCGGGCGCGCGAGGTCCGCATCTTGACGCATCAGTGGAACAACCTGTCCTAGGACCGACAGGCTGCGGGACAACTCCCAGCCTACTTGCCCGTTGGCACCCGTTACGACGATCTTCATTCGTACACCTCGGCTTCGCCCAACCGCTTGCCCGCCGCATCCTTCGCAGCGAGCAGTGGCTCGAAATCGATCGGCCACTGGATGCCGATTTCGGGATCGCTCCACACAATGCTGCGCTCGTGTTCGGGGAACCAGTAGTCGGTCGTCTTGTAGAGGAACTGTGCCGCATCCGACAGCACGACAAAACCATGCGCGAAGCCGGGCGGCACCCACAGCTGGCGATGATTGTCCGCCGACAGCGTCACACCGACCCACTTGCCGAAGTTCGGCGAGCTCTTGCGAATGTCGACTGCGACGTCGAACACCTCGCCCTCCACCACGCGCACCAACTTGCCCTGAGCGTGCTGGATCTGATAATGCAACCCGCGCAGCACGCCCTTAGCCGAGCGCGAATGGTTGTCCTGCACGAACTCGATACCGGTTTCGACGAGCTCGGCGAACTCATGCCCGTTGAAGCTCTCGTAGAAATACCCGCGCGCGTCGCCGAATACCTTCGGCTCGATGATCTTGACTTCCGGCAGCGCCGTTGCCGTTACTTGGATGGCCATGCGACTTGATCCGTGAGAATGTTCTTCAGGTACTGCCCGTATCCGTTCTTGGCGAGCGGCTGTGCCAGCTTCAGCACCTGCTCGGCGTCGATCCAATGACGGCGGTACGCGATTTCCTCCGGGCATGCGACGACCAGCCCTTGACGCTTCTGCAGCGTCGCGATGAACGTCGCCGCCTCGATCAGCGAATCATGCGTACCGGTATCGAGCCACGCATAACCGCGCCCCATGATCTCGACATTGAGCGCGCCGTCCTTGAGATAGCGGGAATTGATGTCGGTGATTTCGAGCTCGCCGCGCGGCGACGGCTCGATGTCGGCTGCGATGTCGCACACGCGGTTGTCGTAGAAATACAGGCCGGTCACCGCATAGTTCGAACGCGGCTGCGCCGGCTTCTCTTCGATCGACAGCGCGCGGAACGACTTGTCGAACTCGACGACACCATAACGCTCCGGATCGTGCACGTGATACGCGAACACCGTCGCGCCGGCTTCCTGCGCGTGCGCACGCTCAAGCTGCTTCGCGAGATCGTGGCCGTAGAAGATGTTGTCGCCGAGAATCAGCGCCGACGGATCGTTGCCGACGAATTCCTTGCCGATGACGAACGCCTGCGCCAGGCCGTCAGGCGACGGCTGCACTGCGTATTGGATATTCATCCCCCACTGGCTGCCGTCGCCGAGCATCGACTCGAAGCGCGGCGTATCCTGCGGCGTCGAGATGATCAGGACATCGCGGATACCGGCGACCATCAGCGTCGACAGCGGGTAATAGATCATCGGCTTGTCGTACACCGGCAGCAGCTGCTTCGAGACGACGTGCGTGATCGGATACAGCCGCGTGCCCGAACCGCCCGCGAGAATGATGCCTTTACGTGCCATCGCGTGTCTCCTCAAGCGCGTTTCGCATAATTGGTTTCGACCCACTTGCGATACTCGCCCGATGCAACTTCATCGACCCACACCTGGTTGTCGAGATACCAGTCGACCGTCTTCGCCAAGCCTGTCTCAAACGTTTCCGCCGGCTTCCAGCCAAGCTCGCGCTCGAGCTTGCGCGCATCGATCGCATAGCGGCGATCGTGGCCCGGGCGATCCGTCACGTAGGTGATCTGGTCGCGATACGAACCGGCCGCCTTCGGGCGTGCCTTGTCGAGCAGGTCGCACAGCGTATGCACGACCTCGAGATTCTTCTTCTCGTTCCAGCCACCGACGTTGTACGTCTCGCCGGGCACGCCGCGCGCAAGCACTTCACGGATCGCGCTGCAATGATCGCCGACATACAGCCAGTCACGCACGTTCTGGCCGTCACCATACACCGGCAGCGGTTTGCCCGCGAGCGCATTCGCAATCATCAGCGGAATCAGCTTCTCGGGGAACTGGTACGGGCCGTAGTTGTTCGAACAGTTCGTCGTCAGCGTCGGCAGGCCGTACGTATGATGGTACGCGCGCACTAGGTGGTCCGAACCGGCCTTCGTCGCGGAATACGGGCTGTTGGGCGCGTACGGCGTCGTCTCGGAGAATTGCGGATCGGTTGCGGACAGCGAGCCGAACACCTCGTCGGTCGACACGTGCAGGAACCGGAATGCCGCCTTGTCGGCGTCGTTCAGGCCGTTCCAGTATTGACGGGTCGCCTCCAGCAGCGTGAACGTGCCGACGACGTTGGTCTGCACGAAATCGGCCGGGCCGTGGATCGAGCGGTCGACGTGGCTTTCGGCTGCGAAATGCAGGACCGCGCGCGGCTTGTGCTCGGCGAACAGTGCGTCGAGCGCGGTACGATCGCAAATATCGACGCGTGCGAACACATGCTTCGGATTTCCGTCCAGCGATTGCAGTGTCCGCAGATTGCCCGCATACGTCAGCTTGTCGACGTTGAGCACGGTCTCGTCAGAGTCACGGAGCCAGTCAAGTACGAAATTGGCACCGATAAAGCCCGCGCCGCCCGTAACCAGAATCATGAGGTTCCCTCGTTAGTAGTGCGCGGCGCGCGCCCGCAAGCGCCGCCGCATCAAATTCGAAGCAAGTGGCCATGGTCGCCACGTCAGACCGGGAATTTTAACCGGTCGACATGGCCGCCAAAGTCATGAAATGCTAATTTTGTTCGGGAAAACGACAATTATAGGGAGCCGCCCGGTGCAAAAGCCATGCCGCTAACAACTTGATACAGCACTTCGCTCCCGTGGTGAGTCTAGGATTCCAGACCATGCGAAGGGAAAAATGGAGATGAATTTTCATGCACGAGCCCATCATCAGGATTATTTTCCTGCCCCATCCGAAATCCGTCACGTTCACTCCCTCATGACCCGCACCCCCATCGCCATCGGCGACATCCAAGGCTGTCATTCAGCTTTCCAGTCGCTGTCCGAAAAGCTTTCAGCTCCCGCCGACACCCCGCTCTGGATCGCCGGCGACATCGTCAACCGCGGGCCCGACTCCCTCGCCGCGCTGCGCGCGCTGGTCGACCTCGGCCCGCGCGCGACCGTCGTGCTCGGCAACCACGACCTCCATCTGCTCGCGGTGTCAGCCGGCATTCGCACCGAACGCCCGGGCGACACGATCGGCGAAATCCTCAACGACCCCGACGCCGACGCGCTGCTGGACTGGGTCCGCCACCGCCCGTTCGCGCACTTCGAAAACGACATGCTGCTCGTGCACGCGGGCGTACTGCCGCAATGGGACACATCGCTCGCGCTCGAACTCGCGGACGAACTCCAGCGCGCACTGCGCGCCCCCGACTGGCGCGACACGCTTCAAGGCCTGTACGGCAACGAACCGAATCAATGGAGTCCGAACCTGAAAAAACGCGACCGGATGCGCGTCGCATTCAACGCATTCACGCGCTTGCGGTTCTGCACGCCCGATGGCGCGATGGAATTCAAGGCGAACGGCGGCCCCGACAGCGCGCCACCGGGCTACCTGCCGTGGTTCGACGTACCGGCGCGCCGCACCGAAAACGTAACGGTCGTGTTCGGTCACTGGGCCGCGCTCGGCCTGATGCTGCGCGACAACGTGGTCGCGCTCGATTCGGGGTGCGTATGGGGAAATCAATTGTCGGCCGTGCGGCTGACGGCCGACCCGGCGCAGCGTACGGTCACGCAGGTGCAGTGCGAGGCGTGCCGCGCGCCGAGCGGCGAATGACCCGCACGCGCGGCGCGCGGGCGGAATGAAACCTCACCCCTCCCGCCCCGGCACCGGCTCCTCGGCCGCCGCATCGCCCGCCGCACCGCCGCCGAGCTCGGTCGCCGGATACGCATGCTTCTGCAGCACCGCGAGCGACTCGGCCGACGGCTTGCCGACCTTCTCCTGCAACGCCGCCAGCGCGGCCGCGATCGCATCGCGCGCCGCCGCCGACGTCGTGCGCCGATCACCGCCCGGCGCGATCGGCTCGCACACGTAGAGATGCGCAACGAGCGGGCCGCCGCGCAACACCATGTCGAGCGACGTCCCGAGCGACAGTTCGCCCGTATAGGCCGGCGCGACCGACTGCCGCCGCTGCGCGTCCTCGTACATCAGGCAGACCGGCTGCACCGCGCAGCCGGCCGACACCGCGGCCTGGAACAGGTTCGCATGGAACGGCAGCAGCGCCAGCCCGTCCGACGTGGTGCCTTCCGGAAACACGCACATCAGCCCGCCGCCGCGCAGGCGCTCGGCCATCTCGTGCATGATCCGCATCGCCTCGGTACGCTTCTCGCGCTGCAGGAACACGGTATCGAGCTTCTCGGCGAGCCAGCCGACGACCGGCCACTGCCGCACCTCGGCCTTCGACACGAACGGCGTCGGCCGCCATGCGTTGATCGCGTAGATGTCGAGCCACGAAACGTGATTGCCGACCACGAGCGCGCTCGCGTCGAGCCGCGCGCCGTCGTTGTGGACGACGAGGCGCATCCCGCAGATCCGCAGCATCTTGAGCGACCAGCGGCGCGTCATTTCGGCGCGGCGCGCGGGCGTGACATGCGAAAAGCGCAGCGCGACGATCGCCATGCCGCGCAGCAGGTGAAAGACGAGACGCAGCTTGCGAAGAGCGGTCATGGCGAAGATCCGGCTGGGTTCAGTGACGCTCGAACGCGACCTGCCCCGCCACGAGCGTCGCACGCACGCAGGCCGGCAGTTCGTAGCCAAGGAACGGCGAGTTGTGGCCCTGGCTCTTCAGCACGCGCGGCTCGACGCGCCAGTGCGCGCGCGGGTCGAACACGCACAAGTCGGCCGCGCCGCCTTCGGCCAGGCGGCCTGCCGGCAACTGCAGCACGTCGGCCGGCGCGGCCGTGATACGGCGCAGCGCCTGCGCGAGCGGCGTGTTCGTTTCATCGGCCCACTTCACCGTGAGCGACAGCAGCAGTTCGAGCCCCGTCGCGCCCGGCGTCGCTTCGGCGAACGGCAGCAGCTTCTCGTCGTCGTCGACCGGCGTGTGATCGGAGCAGATCGCATCGATCGTGCCGTCGGCGAGCGCCGCGCGGATCGCTTCGCGATCGCGCTCGCCGCGCAGCGGCGGGTCCAGCCGGAACTGCGAATCGAAGTAGCCGATGTCGACGTCGATCAGGTGCAGGTGATTCACGCCGACGTCGCACGTCACAGGCAGCCCCTCGGCCTTCGCCGCGCGCACGAGCGCAAGGCCGGCCGCGGACGACAGGCGCGCAAGGTGCACGCGCGCGCCCGTCACGCGCATCAGTTCGAAGATCGTGTGCAGCGCGATCGTCTCGGCCGCGACCGGCACGCCGGACAGCCCGAGCCGCGACGCGAGCGCGCCGCTCGCGGCGACGCCGCCACGGCCGATGAACGCGTCGAGCGGACGCAGCCACGTCGTGTAGCCGTAGGTGCTCGCGTATTGCAGCGCGCGCAGCAGCACCTGCGTGTCGCGCACCGGCACGTTCGCATGCGTGAAGCCGACGCAGCCCGATTCGGTCAGCGCGACCATCTCGGTGATCACTTCGCCCTTGAGGCCGACGGTGAGCGCGCCGAGCGGATGGACGTTCGCCTGGTGCAGGTTGCGGGCACGGAACTTGAGCATCTCGACGAGGCCCGGCTCGTCGAGCACGGGGTCGGTGTCCGGCGGGCACACGAGGGTCGTCACGCCGCCCGCGACGGCCGCGGCCATCTCGGACGCGAGCGTCGCCTTGTGCTCGTAGCCGGGCTCGCGCAGCCGCGCGCACAGGTCGACGAGACCGGGCGCGACGATCAGGCCCGACGCGTCGATCGTCTTGTCCGCGTCGAAACCGGCCGGCGCCGCACCTGCTGCCGCGAGCGCGGCGATCTTGCCGTCCGCGACGAATACGTCGGCCTGCCGCTCGGTGCCGGCGACCGGGTCGATCAGCGTGCCGCCTTTGATATGAATCTTCATGCGCTGTCTGTAAATGCGTTGATTGCGTGAATAAGGATGCGCGAAAGCGGGCTCAGTCGCTGTTGCCGGCGACGATGCCCATCACCGCCATCCGCACGGCGATGCCGAACGTGACCTGGTTGAGGATCACCGACTGCGGACCGTCGGCGACCTGCGAGTCGATCTCGACGCCGCGGTTCATCGGGCCCGGGTGCATCACGATCGCGTCGGGCGCGGCGAGCGCGAGACGCTCGGGCGTCAGGCCCCAGGTCTTGAAGTATTCCTGCGCGGACGGCAGCAGCGCGCCGCTCATCCGCTCGTTCTGCAGGCGCAGCATGATGATCACGTCGACGCCCTTCAGGCCTTCGTCGAGGTTGTGGAACACCTTCACGCCCATCTGCTCGAGGCCGCCCGGCAGCAGCGTGCGCGGGCCGATCGCGCGCACTTCCGGCACGCCGAGCGTGGTGAGCGCGTGGATGTCCGAGCGCGCAACGCGCGAATGCAGGATGTCGCCGACGATCGCCACGCGCAGCTTCGTGAAGTCGCGCTTGTAGTGACGGATCGTGTACATGTCGAGCAGGCCCTGCGTCGGGTGCGCATGACGGCCGTCGCCCGCGTTGATCACGTGCACGTGCGGCGCGCAGTGCTCGGCGATCAGGTACGGCGCGCCGCTCGACGCATGGCGCACAACGAACAGGTCGGCATGCATCGCCGACAGGTTATTGATCGTGTCGAGCAGCGACTCGCCCTTGCTCGTCGACGACGCGTTGATGTTCAGGTTCAGCACGTCGGCCGACAGGCGCGTCGCGGCGATCTCGAAGGTCGTGCGCGTGCGCGTCGAGTTCTCGAAGAACAGGTTGAACACCGACTTGCCGCGCAGGAGCGGCACCTTCTTCACCTCGCGGTCCGTCACGCTGACGAACTGCTCGGCCGTGTCGAGGATGTGGTTGACGATCGAGCGCGGCAGGCCCTCGATCGACAGCAGGTGTTTCAACTCGCCGTTTTTCGTGAGCTGCGGGTTGCCCTTCAGGAAACCGTAGCGGAACCGCTCGGGGCTCGCGGCCGCGGCGGGATTGCCGGTGCGGCCAGTGGTGTCGGTGGTCATGGTGTGCGTGATTCCAACTATGCAAACGGGCCGCGGTACGAACCGGCGGCCCGGGATACGGTTGCGCGGTTCGCTCAGGCGCCGTGCGCCTCGATGCGCAGCGTGAGCTGCGCGGCTTCGTCGCGCGCGAGCACGAGCGTCGCATCGGCCGGCACGTCGACGGTGCCGCCCACGAAACGCGCGGCGACCGGCAGTTCGCGGCCGCCGCGATCGGCGAGCACCGCAAGCTCGACCGCGGCCGGACGGCCGTAGTCGAACAGTTCGTTGAGCGCGGCGCGCATGGTGCGGCCGGTGTACAGCACGTCGTCGACGAGCACGATGCGCGCGCCGTCGACCTCGAACGGCAGAGACGTGGGGCTCGCCTGGCTGTGCAGCCCCTTCTTCGCGTAGTCGTCGCGGTGCAGCGCGACGTTCACGACACCGAACCCCGGCGCGCCGAGATCGCGCGCGAGGCGCTCGGCGAGCCAGGCGCCGCCGCTGTGAATGCCGGCGAGCCGCGGGCCGCCCGGCTCGGCGAAGGCCGTGCCGTACGCGTCGCGGATCTGGTCGAGCAGGACGCGGTAGAGCGCGTCGGCATCAATGGTGCTCATGGTCGGACAATTGATCGAGATACTGTTGAAGGATCACGCGCGCGGCCTCGGCATCGAGCATCTCGGCGCGTGCGCGCCCGCGCACGTTGCGCTCGCGCAGCCCGGCCTCGGCCTCGACCGACGAATAGCGTTCGTCGACCCACGTGACGGGCAGCCCGAAGCGGCCGTTCAGCTGGTTGCCGAAACGCTTCGCCTGCTGCGTCATGTCGTGCGGCGTGCCGTCCGGATGCATCGGCAGGCCGACGACGAGCGCGTCCGGCCGCCATTCGGCCAGCAGTTCGCCGACCGCCTTGAAGCGGTGCTCGCGGTTCAGGTTGGGAATCACGACGAGGGCGCGGGCCGAGCGCGTCAGCGCATTGCCGATCGCGACGCCGATCCGCTTCTCGCCGTAATCGAACGCCAGGAGCGTCGCATCGCGCGCGCTCGCGCCGCTCATGCGTGCCCTGCTTCGCCGGACAGCATCGACGAGCTGACGCCGAGCAGGCCAAGTGCGGCTTCGAAACGCTCCTCGGCCGGCGTGTCGAACACGATGCGCGGATCGGCGGCGACCGTCAGCCAGCCGTTGCGCGAAATTTCTTCCTCGAGCTGCCCGGCGCCCCAGCCGGCATGGCCGAGCGTCAGCAGGAAGCGCTTCGGGCCGGTGCCCGTCGCGACCGCCTCGAGCACGTCCTTCGACGTCGTCATCTCGAGCCCGCCCTCGACCGACATGGACGAGTTGTAGTTCGCGCCCTCGACCGGCTCGTGCAGCACGAAGCCGCGCTCGGTCTGGACCGGGCCGCCGAAGTACACGGGAATGTGCAGCAGCGGCTCGATGTCGAGCTTCAGGTCGATGCGGCTGAACAGCGATTCGAGGTCGATGTCGGTGGGCCGATTGATGACGAGGCCGAGCGCACCGCGCTCGCTGTGATCGCAAAGATAGACCACCGTTCCTGAAAACGTCGGATCCGCCATGTTCGGCATGGCGATCAGGAACTGGTTGGTGAGATTGATGCGATCGGAAGGCTTTGACATGGTTTGAATTTTAGCAAAGACGCCGCGGCCTGACCGGGCCGCGATCAACAAGCAACGCCGCACGACGCTGGCAACGACGCGCGCGGATCACACGGCACTCTAACACGCGCGCGGGCGCTGTCGGCAGCGTGTTGCCGGCCCGCGTGGCAAGGGCTGCCGCCGCGGTCGCGCCCCGTTGCGCGTCAGCTCCGGGCAAGCGCCGCGCCGAGCGCCTCGGACGCCGCGGTCAGGTCCGGCGGCGCCACCCCCGCCGCGATCTTCAGCAGCGCGCCGCGCAGCAGGTCGGATGCCCGGCCGTGCGCGTCGAGCCCGCCGTCGGCGAGCGGCAGGCCGTGTGCGGCACGGCGCCACGCGAGCCCGAGCGTGTCGGCCAGCAGCGCCGCGTGACCGAGCCCGAGCGCGCATGCGGCCGTACCGACCCGGTAGGCGGCCGCGGACGCGCGCCATGCGGCCCCCGCATCGGCGGTGGCCGCATCGACGGCCAGATCGGTCATCGACGCGTCGGCCGTCTGCAGGAAATCCTCATACGCATGCGCATTGACGGTCACGACGCCGAGCATGCGGGTGGGCGCCGCCGCGACCGCCTCATGCTCGGCCTGCGCCGCGCCGGCTTCCCACAGCGCCTCGGACGCGGGCGTGCCGGCGACGTGCCAGTCCACGGTCAGCCCATAGTCGTGCAGCACGTCGACGAGCGCGACGTCTTCCGCGGCCGCGCCGAACAGCGCGAAATCGCGCCACAGCAACGCAACCGTCTCGCGCACGAGCGCCGGCGGCGCGCGGCGCCTGCCCTGCGCGTGCTCGCCGAGCAGCAGGTTGGTCCGTGCGAGGAAACGCTTCAGTTCGGGTGCGGCGCTCGCGCGCAGCGCGCGCAGGCACGCGGCGGCGAGCCGCCAGAAGTCGTACGGCGCGTCGTCGGCCAGCGCGGTCAGGGTCGTGTCGAGCTCGTCGAGCGCCGCGTCCGGCGTGCCGTGCGGCGCGCGCAGCACGCCGAGCAGCGCCTGCTCGTAACGGGCCCGCGCGCGGCTCGCGAATGCGTCGGGCAACGCGCGCAGCGTCGCCGGCGGCGTCGCGCGCCCGACGAGTGCCAGCGCGTCGAGCGCCACGCTCGCGTGCAGGTCGGCCGAGCCTTGCGCGCGCAGCGCACGGAAATGGTCGAACAGGACGGGCGAGCAGGCCAGCTCGCGCAGATTGTGGCGCCCGACCGCCGCGCTGAAATCGCGCAACGCGAGGCGCCAGGCGGCGCAAGCCGGTTCGGCGGCGACGAGCGGCGCCGCGGCGGCGAGTTGCCCCGCGAATCGGGCGGCCGGCAGCCAGCCGGCCTCCGCCAGCACGGCGGCGGCGGCCGACAGCGGCGCGGCCGCGTCGTCGCGACGCTCGAATGCGTCGGCGGCCGCCGCGAGCCACGCGTCGGCCGCGCGCACGGCCCCGCCGCGCGGGTTGGGTAATGCGTCAGGGTGGGGAACGTTCGCCGGATCGGCCGTCATGGACACGCGCGCCTGTCATCGTCAAGTCGCTCGCGCCGGCCTCGGCGCGCAAGCACCGGGCAACCGCGAGGCCGCAGCCGGGTGTCCGTTGGCCAAGGGTCCGGTCAGATCTGGACCATCTCGAAGTCTTCCTTGCGAGCGCCGCATTCGGGGCACGTCCAGTTGATCGGGACGTCTTCCCAGCGCGTGCCCGGGGCGATGCCCTCTTCGGGCAGCCCGGCTTCTTCGTCATAAATCCAGCCACAAATCAGGCACATCCAGCTCTTGTATTCCATCTTAAGCCGCGTCGGGAAAAGTCGGTAAATTCGGGAGCCATGATGGTACCGTGTCGGGGCCGGACTGCCTAGCAATCGCGCTGGAGTACGGCGACTACGTTGCGCTGCGCTAAAAAATCCGTCGTGCGGGCCGGATTCCGCCGCATAATGGCTGGAAAGTGCGGCCTGCCGGGCAACACAGGGCCCAAACGCCCACTTCGCCTCGCCGTCCGCAGTTCCGTCGCTTCCCCGTTTTTTTCTTGCCCCATTTTTACATGTCCAGCAACGCCCCTCCGATCGTCCTCACCTTCGGCCTGTCCGATCCCACCGGCGGCTCCGGCCTCCAAGCCGATCTGATGACACTGGCGAGCATGGGCTGCCACGGCGTGTCCGTCCTGACGGGCTATACCGTGCGCGACTCGGCCGCCTGCGACGAAGTGACCGGTCTCGATCCCGATGTCGTCGCCGCCCAGGCGCGCATGCTGCTCGAGGACATGCCGGTCGCCGCGTTCAAGATCGGCGCGGCGACGCGCGCGGAAGTCGTGAGCGCGATCGCCGAAGTGGTCGCCGACTACGACGGCGTGCCGCTCGTGCTCGCGCCGGACTTCACGCTCGACGACGAGCACGTGCTCGCCGCCGACGACCTGCGCGAATCGATCGCCGACCTGCTCGCGCCGCAGACGACGCTGCTGGTCGCCGACCACGCGACGCTGATCGCGCTCGCGCAGCCGGACGGCGATGCCGAGGCGCCGAATCTCGACGCGGCCGTGTCGCACCTGCTGTCGCAGGGCTGCGAGTACATCCTGTCGTCGGAGACGGGCTCGCACCGGCTCGTCAACACGCTGTACGGCGAGGAAGGCCAGCTTCGCGAAGACATGTGGGATCGTTCGCCGCACCGGTTGATGGGCATCACCGATACGCTCGGCGCGGCGATCGCGGCCCTGCTCGCGAATGGCCAGGAGCCGCCCGAGGCGGTGCGCGAGGCGCAGGAATACCTGTACCAGGCCGTGCGCGACGCGTTCCGGCCCGGCATGGGCGCGTACCTGCCCGACCGGTTCTTCTGGGCCCGCAGCAACGATGAGGAAGGCGGACGCCCGGTGACGGAAAGCAGCAAAACCTCCCCGCGGATCGCCCGGCATTGAACCCGCACGGCGGCCCCGCGCCGCCGTTGCACGCGGCTCACCCTCGCGCGGGGGCGGCAGGTCCGCCCCCGAATGTCCGCCCCTTTTTGCGCGCACATAAAAAAAGACCCGCATCGCTGCGGGTCTTTTTCTTTGGCTGGAACGCGCATCGCTGCGCGCCCCGGACACCATCGACCGAAGTCGATTACATGTCCATGCCCATGCCGCCCATGCCGCCCGGCATGCCGCCCGGCATCGGTGCGTCTTCCTTCGGCAGTTCTGCGACAGCTGCGTCCGTCGTCAGCAGCAGGCCAGCAACCGAAGCTGCGTTCTGCAGTGCGGTGCGCGTGACCTTGGTCGGGTCGACGACGCCGGCTTCAACCATGTCGACGTACTCGCCCGTTGCTGCGTTGTAGCCGTAGTTGCCCGTGCCTGCAGCCACTGCCGCCACCACGACGCTCGCTTCTTCGCCGCCGTTCGTGACGATCTGGCGCAGCGGCTCTTCCATTGCGCGCAGCACGATCTTGATGCCGGCGTTCTGGTCGGCGTTCGCGCCGGTCAGGCCTGCGATCGCGGTGCGAGCGCGGATCAGCGCAACGCCGCCGCCTGCCACGATGCCTTCTTCCACAGCTGCGCGCGTTGCGTGCAGTGCGTCTTCGACACGTGCCTTCTTTTCCTTCATTTCGACTTCGGTCGCGGCACCGACCTTGATCACTGCCACGCCGCCGGCCAGCTTGGCCACGCGCTCTTGCAGCTTTTCACGGTCGTAGTCCGACGTCGCTTCTTCGATTTGCGTGCGAACTTGCTTGACGCGCGCTTCGATGTTCACGGCTTCGCCTGCGCCGTCGATGATCGTCGTGTTTTCCTTGCCCACTTCGATGCGCTTCGCCTGGCCCAGTTCTGCCAGCGTTGCCTTCTCGAGCGTCAGGCCGGTTTCTTCCGCGACGACTTGACCGCCCGTCAGGATCGCGATGTCTTCCAGCATCGCCTTGCGACGATCGCCGAAGCCCGGCGCCTTGACCGCAACGGTCTTCAGGATGCCGCGGATGTTGTTGACGACCAGCGTTGCGAGCGCTTCGCCTTCGACGTCTTCTGCGATGATCAGCAGCGGACGGCCAGCCTTCGCGACTTGCTCGAGCACCGGCAGCAGATCACGGATGTTCGACACCTTCTTGTCGTGCAGCAGCACGAACGGGTTGTCGAGGACGGCGACTTGCTTGTCCGGGTTGTTGATGAAGTACGGCGACAGGTAGCCGCGGTCGAACTGCATGCCTTCGACGACGTCGAGTTCGTCAGCCAGCGACTTGCCGTCTTCGACGGTGATCACGCCTTCCTTGCCGACCTTGTCCATCGCTTCAGCGATGCGATCGCCGATCGACGTGTCGCTGTTCGCCGAGATCGAGCCGACCTGTGCGATTTCCTTGTTCGTCGTGCACGGCTTGCTGATCTTCTTCAGCTCTTCGACAGCCGCTGCGACTGCCTTGTCGATGCCGCGCTTCAGGTCCATCGGGTTCATGCCCGATGCGACGTACTTCATGCCTTCGCGAACGATCGATTGCGCGAGGACGGTTGCCGTCGTCGTGCCGTCGCCTGCGTTGTCGCTGGTCTTGGAAGCCACTTCCTTGACCATTTGCGCGCCCATGTTCTGGAGCTTGTCCTTCAGCTCGATTTCCTTCGCGACCGACACACCGTCCTTGGTGACCGTCGGGCCGCCGAAGCTGCGCTCGAGCACGACGTTGCGGCCCTTCGGACCCAGCGTGACCTTGACTGCGTTGGCGAGAATGTTCACGCCTTCGACCATCTTCGAACGGGCGGAATCGCCGAATACGACGTCTTTAGCTGCCATCTTCTAACTCCTTGAATTCTTGGGAATATGTACCGTCGGTGGACGCTTACTGCGCGTTGACCACGGCCATGATGTCTTCTTCGCGCATGACCAGCAGTTCCTGGCCGTCGACCTTGACGGTCTGACCAGCGTACTTGCCGAACAGCACGCGATCGCCGACCTTCACGTCGAGCGCGATCGCCGCGCCCTTGTCGTCGCGCTTGCCCGGGCCGACCGCGAGGATCTCGCCTTGATCCGGCTTCTCAGCAGCAGCTTCGGGGATCACGATGCCCGAGGCGGTCTTGGTTTCCTGATCCAGGCGCTTGACGATCACGCGATCGTGCAAAGGACGAAGGTTCATATTCACTCCTCTCTTGACTGAGATTGAAGAACGCTTAGGGAATCTGCCCGGCGGGTCGCCCGGCAGAGAATTGTTAGCACTCTCGTGCAGCGAGTGCTAATTATATGGACGGGTTTTGACAAATTCAAGAAGGGGAGCGGGAGGTTTTTTCGTGCGGGGCGGAACGGCGAGAAAACGGGGATTAATCAAAAAAGATCATTCAAAACAATCACATACACATCAACCCCGCACACCGGGAGCGGACGGGGATACGGGATATCCCGACCATCGCCCCAATTTGACACGGGGCAGGCACCGAGTTCCCGCGGTCGTCCGGTATCGCATGAAAAGGGCCGCTCGGACGCCAACGAGGCCGGGACAGACCGCGAGATCGTCACATGTCCGGACAGCCGGCGACCGGCTGGAACGTCCGGCCGTCGGTCTCGACCGTCGCGCCCAGCCGGCGCGCGAGCCCTTTCGCGCCTTCGCGCATCACGACGTCGTGATTCCAGGCGAACAGCGGGCGCGCGACCGGCTCCAGCCAGTTCATCCAGCGCTCGCGCGTGCGGATGTGCCAGTCGTAGCGCACGACGGTGCGCGTGCCGTCGCCGGCGAACGACCAGCAGCCGTCGCCTTCGATCGCGCCGCTCGCGCGGCCTTCGAGCGCATGCAGCCGCTCGACGCGCAGCACGCGCATGTCGAAGGTCAGCCGGTACGGCAACGCGCCTTTCCACGTGTAGCGCTGCAGCGCGCCGACGCCGCGCGCATCGCCGGGTTCGATCTCGACGGTCCGCACGGCGCTCTTCCACCAGTCGGGCCAGCGATCGACCTGGTAGATCGCGTCCCAGACCGCCGCGAGCGGCGCATCCACGCGCCACGTCGTCGAAAACCGGTATTCCGCCATGCTGCCTCCGGCATGAGTCGTCGGGATCAGGAATCAGGGGGAGAAAAAGCGGGCGGGAAACGCGACGTCGATCTCGACGTCGTCGAGCGTGACCGTCTCGAGCGGCGCGCCGTCGTCGTCCGCGAAGCTGACCACCTTCAGCGGAAAGCCGTCCTCGGTGTCCAGCCACAGACGATAGCGATGGACGCCGTCGACCACGTGCGCGGGTGCGCCCGTCACCGACACGCGCAGCGTGGTGCGGCCGCCGACGGTTTCCTGGCCCTCCGTCACCGTCGCACCGCCCTGCTGCAGCGCATGCACGTTGCGCAGCAGCACGCCGACGTCCGACCGGTCGACGCGATGGCCGCTGCGATTGCGCAGGAGCGGATTGGACGGCGACAGCGTCAGCGCGGGCAGCGCATGCTCGCCGAACGGGCGCAGCCGGACCTTGCCGTCGCCGGGATCGTACGCGAGCACCGCGCCGTGATGCGGCGACACGAAGTCCATCCGGACGAAACCGGGTTTCAGGTATGCATAGTGGAATTCGGCGTGCTCGCCGCTTCGCGCCGACGAGCGGATCGTCGCGCGGTACGAGTGGACCTGGTCGAAATGCGTCTGCGCGACGGTCACGGGGTCGGCTGTCATGCTCGCTCCTATCAGGCTCGCGGCCAGCAACGCGGCGATCATGGCGCCGCCTCGACGTCGAGCACGCCTTCCATTCCGCGCTCGCGATGACTGCGCAAGAACAGCAGCCGATGCGTGCAATAGTAGGCGAAGCGGCCGGGCGTCGTCGGCGTGAAGCGCAACGTGCGCGGCGTCGTGCCGAGTTCGGTGCGCACCGCGATGCCGGCCTGCGGCGCGTCGATCGCGAAACTGTGCGGCACGACGCCCGGTTCGGCCGATACGGTCAGCTCCACCGGCACGTGCGCGCGGACGATCACGTGGTTCGGGCGAAAGAAATAGCTGCCGCCGACGATCGCCACCCGCTGCACGCCGTCGGCGTCGACCGGCACGCGCACCGGGGCATCGCCGTCCGCCCGCGCGAGCCCGGCGCATGCCGCGAGCGCCACCGTCACCATCGCCACCTTCGCGTTCATCATTGGCTCCCTGCGGATGCCGCGTGCATCACCCCTTCCACGCGTCGGTCGGCCCGCCGAGCGCGCCGCATGCCTCGATCGCGAGCTCGCGCAGGCGTCGTTCGTCGGCGCGCCCGGAGAGCGCAAAACCCATGCCGCGATCCGACCAGAAATACGTATGGCGGCCGTCGGCCGACATCGCCTGGGGCGCGAAACGCCGCGCATCGTAGGCCGTCATGTAGAGCGTCACGCGCTTGCCGTCCGCGCGCTGGTACATGAGTTGCGCCGCCGGCCCCGCGTCGCCCGGCAGGAGCCGGCCGCCCAGCAATGCATAGCCGTATTCGTCGAGCGACGGCGCGCGCACGGGCCGCCCGAGACGCGCGGACAGCCACGCGGCAAGGCGCGCCGGATCGCGTGCGTCGACCTCGACCGGATGCTCCCGCTCGGCCGCGTACACGGCGTAAGCGACGTCCGCGCGTGCGGCGAATGCCGGCTCGGCGCCGAACGTCGTCCAGCCCGCGTGCAGCGCGATGCCGATCACCAGCCCGACCGCCAGCCCCGCGAACGCATAGGCAAGGCCACGCCAGCGCGGCGCGCGCCGCTGCACGAACAGCGCGGGTGCGGCAGCCGGCAGCGGGAACAGCGCGTGCAACGCATCGCGCTGCGCGCCGTAATGCGCGAACCGGTCGGCCTCCCGCGGATCGGACCGCAGCCGCTCGAGCACCTCGCGGCGCTCCTGCCCGGACAGCTCGCCGTCGAGCAGCGCCGACAGCAGCTGGGCCGACACGACATCGTCCCGATCGTTCGAAGGTTTGCGCGGATCGTCGTCGTCCATCATGTCTTCCCGATCACCCGTAACGCGGCCGCGCCGTGCGCCGGCGGCTCGCCGGACAACAGCGCACGCATCTGTTCACGCGCCCGTGACAGCCGCGACATCACAGTCCCCACCGGCACGCCGAGCACCTGTGCGGCGTCGCGGTAACTCAGCTCCTCGAGCGCCACCAGCAGCAGCACCTCGCGCTGCTCGACCGGCAGCCGGTACAGCGCGCGCTGCACGTCGCGCAGCAGCAGGCCGCCGATCTCGTCGTTCGGCGCGGCCATCGTCTGCCACGGCGCGGTCGCATCGTCGACCGCGATCTCGCGCCGCGCGCGCAACTGGTCGATGAAGCGGTGGCGCAACAGCGTCAGCAGCCACGCGCGCAGGTTGCCGCCGTCACGTGGCGGCCGGTTCAGCGCGCGCTCGAGCGTGTCCTGCACGAGATCGTCCGCCCAGGCCCGATCGCCCGTCAGCGCGCGCGCATACCGGGTGAGATGCGGCAGCCACACCAGCAGGTCCGATTCGTAGCTCATCCGGATGCCTTGCGCGTCGCCGCGCCGTCAGCCCGTCAGTCCGTTCTCAGGGGCGCGCAACGTGCCACATGCCGCCGACGCCGTCGCCGCCCGCGTCACCGGCCTTGTGGTCCATCTTCCAGCGGTACAGCGGACGGCCGCGGTACGCCCATTGCTTCTTGCCGTCGTCGCGCGTGACGAGGCTCAGTGCGCCCGACGCCTTGTCGTATCCGTCGGCGAGCGCCGGCGGCCAGTTGGCCGCGCAGGTGCCGGTGCACGTGCTCTTGCCCGGCGCGTCGTGATCGAACACGTACAGCGTCATGTGATCTTCGTCGACCAGTTTCCCGTCACCGGCCTGCGGCGGCTCGGCGGCCGCGGGCCGCACGATCGCGGCCATCAGCGCGATGGCGAACAGCATCGTCTTCATTCCCGTTCTCCTTGGCATGGCATCGCGGCACGGCGGCGCCGGACGGGACGTCGACTACGTCATGACCATTATCCCGCTGTCCGGCTGCGCCGCGACTCGGTAAGTAAACGGACGAATCCGGCCGGTTATTCCATTCCGCCCCGCAATTCAGTGCCATTCCTCCCGTGAGACAGACCGGGAACCCCAAAAAAACGCGGCATGACATTGCTGTCATGCCGCGTTGTGCGACCCGTTGCGCGCGGGACGCGATGAACCGTCGCCGCGCGCGCCGGCCGGTTACCTCGGCAATGCGCCCGTCACCGCCTGCAGCAGCGTCGACACCGGTGCGAGCGGATTGTTCGCCGAGTTGTTGCCCGAGTGCGGCGTGACCGACAGGCTCGGCGTGGAACCCAGCGCCGTGCCCAGCGTCGTGCCGGCCGCATTGACGACCGTCGCCGTCGCGTTGCCGCCCGTCGACAGCAGCGAACCGGCTGCCCCCGCCGTGCTGCCCGCCGCGCTCGCGCCCGAGCCGAGCAGGCTGCCGCCCGCTGCAGCCGTCGAACCGGCCGCGCCCGACAACGCGCCGGCCGCCTGCCCGAGGGCCGCCGGACCGTTCGCCAGGGCCCCCGTCACCGAACCGAGCGCACCGGTCAGCGCGGCGGCCGGGTTGCTGCCGCCGGTCAGGCCGCTGACGAGGTTCGTGATCGGCGCGATCGGGCTGCTGCCGCCTGCGCCCGACAGCATGCCGACGACCTGGTTCACGACGCCCTGCACCGGCGCCAGCGGGTTCGTGCCGCCGAGGCTGCCGAGTGCGCCCGTCACCGAACTGACCGCGTTGCTCAGTGCGCCGGCCGGGTTGCTGCCGCCGAGCGTACCGACCACCTGGTTCACGACGCCCTGTACCGGCGCCAGCGGGTTCGTGCCGCCGAGGTTGCCAAGTGCGCCCGTGACCGAGTTGACCGCGTTGCTCAGTGCGCCGGCCGGGTTGCTGCCGCCGAGCGTGCCGACGACCTGGTTCACGACGCCCTGTACCGGCACCAGCGGGTTCGTGCCGCCGAGGTTGCCGAGTGCGCCCGTGACCGAGTTGACCGCGTTGCCCAGTGCGCCGGCCGGGTTGCCGCCCGTCGGCAGCGCGTTTTGCAGGCCGCTGACGAGGTTCGTGATCGGCGCGATCGGGCTGCCGCCGCCGGCGCCCGATAGCGTGCCGACGACCTGGTTCACGACGCCTTGTACCGGAGCCAGCGGGTTCGTGCCGCCAAGGTTGCCGAGCGCGCCCGTCACCGAATTCACAGCGTCCGTCAGTGCGCTGGCCGGGTTGCCATTGCCGAGCGTGCCGGCGAGTTGCGTGACGGCGCCTTGCACCGGTGCCAGCGGGCTCGACGCGCCACCGATGTTGCCGAGCGTACCCGTGATCGTATTGACCGCGTTGCTCAGCGCACCAGCCGGATTGCCGCTGCCCAGCGTGCCCGCGACCTGGTCGACGACGTTCTGGATCGGCGCCAGCGGGTTCGTGCCGCCAACGTTGCCGAGTGCACCCGTCACCGTGCCGAGAGCGCCGGTCAGTGCGCTGGCCGGGTTGCCGCCGCCGACGTTGCCGAGCGCACCCGTCACCGTGCCGAGGGCGCCGGTCAGCGCGCCGGCCGGGTTGCCGCCGCCGACGTTGCCGAGTGCACCCGTCACCGTGCCAAGGGCGCCGGTCAGTGCGCCGGCCGGGTTGCCGCCGCCGACGCTGCCGAGCGCACCCGTCACCGTGCCGAAAGCGCCGGTCAGTGCGCCGGCCGGGTTGCCGCCGCCGACGTTGCCGAGTGCACCCGTCACCGTGCCGAGGGCGCCGGTCAGTGCGCCGGCCGAGTTGCCGCCGCCAAGCGCACCCGTTACTTGATTCACCACGCCCTGAACCGGCGCGAGCGGATTCGTGCCGCCACCGACGTTGCCCAGTGCGCCCGTCACCGTACCGATTCCGTTACTCAGCGTACCCGTCGCCGTATTGAGCGCGCCGGTCAGTGCAGCAGCGGGGTTGCCACCGCCGAGCGCGCCCGTTGCTTGATTGACGACACCTTGAACCGGTGCCAGCGGATTCGACCCGCCACCGACGTTACCCAGCGCACCGGTGACCGTACCGAGGGCGCCGGTCAGCGCGCCGGCCGGGTTGCCGCCACCGAGCGCCCCCGTCACTTGATTGACGACACCTTGAACCGGTGCCAGCGGGTTCGACCCGCCACCGACGTTACCCAACGCACCCGTGACCGTACCGAGGGCGCCGGTCAGCGCGCCGGCCGGGTTGCCACCACCGAGCGCCCCCGTCACTTGATTGACGACACCTTGAACCGGCGCCAGCGGATTCGCACCGCCGCCGACGTTACCCAGCCCGCCCGTCACCGTGCCGACCGCATTGCTCAACGTCCCCGTCGCCGTATTCAGCGCGCCGCTCAACGCACCGGCCGGGTTGCCGCCACCGAGCGCTCCCGTCACCTGGTTCACCACGCCTTGTACCGGCGCGAGGGGCGTCACCGCGCCGCCACCGCCGCCGAGCGCGCCCTGCAGCGCGTTCACCGCGCCCGACAACGCCTGCGCCGGATTGCCCAGCGACGTCTGAATCGCGCCGGCCCCACCCGTCGCA
Organism: Burkholderia sp. Bp8984; assembly: GCF_003853755.1. Lineage (NCBI taxonomy): Bacteria > Pseudomonadati > Pseudomonadota > Betaproteobacteria > Burkholderiales > Burkholderiaceae > Burkholderia > Burkholderia sp. Bp8984. The sequence continues at coordinate 50,464 of NZ_QTQN01000030.1, read as the reverse complement.
ACGGTGACCGAACCCAGCGGCGACGTGCCGGTCGCGGCCAACCCGATCGATACGCTGTTGGTCGGCGGATTCACGACGACTTGCGGAATCGGCAGCGCATCGAGCGGCCCGGCGACAGCCGAACCGGAAACCAGTACCCCGAACACCGTCGTGACCGACAGCGCCACACCCGTCAATTTAAAGTTTTGTCTCATCCTTACCCCATCTCGTTGGCACTACGTTGATAAAGCATGGGGATCGATTGCACGAAGTGTGCCATCCGGATAAAACGGATTGATTCGTTGGCCTATTGCAAGCCAATAACGGTTTTATATGGATTTCCGGGTAAATAAACGGGTCGCGCAGCCGCAATCATCTGACGATAAATGTGTCGGGAGCGCGGATGTAACGTAACGTTTGCGAGGCCGGAAGTAACGTGTTCCGGTACATCCCGGGTCACATCGGAACGTCCGTTGCGAAACGTCGCCGGATGGCCCGGACGGACCGCCTGCTTCGCGTTTCATCTTCATGAAATTGCATTAATAAATCGCGTGTTTTCTGTTTTGCTTATTTCGCGATTTCTTTCCGGTCAATTGCGCAGATCATTTCCGGCTGCAAGACTTCACTCAATACGGACAGCCGAATGAAAAACTGTGACGGCCGCACACGCGGCGGCCGTCGTATCGCAACGGGTTCAGCCGAAGCGCGCGGGCCGGTACGGATGGGGATCGATGAAGGTCGGGGCGCCCGTCATCATCTCGGCGAGCAGACGCCCGGTCGCGGGGCCGAGCGTGAGCCCGTGGTGACAGTGGCCGAACGCGAACCACAGATGACGATGGCGCGGCGCAGGCCCGATCACGGGCCGCATGTCGGGCGTGCACGGCCGCATCCCGAGCCACGGCGCCGGATCGAGCCGCTCGCCGATGCCGAACGCGTCGCGCGCCAGCGGCTCTGCACGTGCGAGCTGCACGCCGGTCGGCGGCGCGCCGCGCAACGCGATCTCGACGCCGGTCGTGAGCCGCAGGCGGCCGCCTTCCATCGGCGCGACGACGAAACCCTCCTCGGTATCGCACACGGGCACGTTCAGCGACGCGCGGGTCGGCCGGTAATGCATGTGATAGCCGCGCTTCGCGCGCAGCGGAATCCGGTAGCCGAGCGGCGCGAACACGTGATCGGACCACGGCCCGAGCGCAACCACGGCCGAACGGGCCGCAATCGGCCCGTGCTCGGTATCGACCTGCCAGCCGTCGCGCACCTGCGCGAGCGTCGTCGCGTCGCCGCGTACGAACGTGCCGCCGTCGAGCTCGAACAGCCGCGCGTACGCCTTCGTGAGGCCGCCGGGGCTCGACACCGTCTTCGGGTCCTGCCAGTGGAATGCGCCGCAGAACGCGTCGCCGATGCCGGGCTCGCGTTCGCGCAACGCGCGCGCGTCGAGCACACTCATCCGCAACCCGTGCGCGTCGACCACCCGCTGCTGCGCGCGCGTTTCCGCGTCGAACAGCGCGGGCGAACGGAACGCCTCGATCCACCCGCCGTCATGCACGAGCGGCTGCGCGTCGGTGCGCGCGAGCAGCGCGTCGTGCTCGACGACGCTCGCCGCGACGAGCGGCAGCATGTCGCGTGCGGCGGCCGCGAGCCGCTGCGGCGACGATTCGCGCCAGAAACGCGCAAGCCAGCCCGCGTACGCGGGCAATGCTTTGTAGTCCCAATAGAGATCGACCGAGCGGTTGCGTGCGTAGCGCAGCAGCGTGCCGAGCCGGCGCGGGAACGCGTACGGCACGACCGACGAGCGCTCGATCAGCCCCGCATTGCCGTGGCTCGTTTCCTCGCCGGGCGCGCGCCGGTCGACGAGCGCGACACGCAGCCCGCGATCCTGCAGATGCAGCGCCGACGACACGCCGACGATGCCGGCCCCCAGAACGATGACGTCGAAATCCATGCTTCCCCGTACTGCGTCGAGATTCGGTGCGACGCGCGCCGGCACCGCGGCCGGCGCGCGGCCTGGCTTACTTCGCGACGATGTCGCGCTTGAAATACTTCTGCGACAGCGCGCTCAGCGTGCCGTCCTTCTTCAGCGCGTCGAGCGCGCCGACGATCTTCGCCTGCAGCGCCTTGTCGCCCTTGCGCAACCCGAAGCCGGTGCCCTCGCCGAGCGTCGCGGGATCCTTCAGCGGCTCGCCGACGATCTGGTAGTCGCGGCCGGCCGGCTTGTCGAGGAAACCGTCCTGCGCGGTCTGCGCTTCCTGCACGGCCGCGTCGAGACGACCGGCGACGAGATCGGCATAGATCTGGTCCTGGTCCTGATACGACACGACGTCCACGCCCGCATTGGCCCAGTGCGCCTTCAGGAAATCCTCCTGCGACGAGCCCTGCAGCACGCCGACGTGCTTGCCGCGCAGGCTCGCGGCATCGGGCCGCAGCGGCGAGCCGCGGTGCGCGACCATCACGATCGGCACCACGTAGATCGCCGGCGTGAAATCGATGCTCTGCTTGCGCTTCGCGGTGATGTTCATCGCCGAATTGATCGCATCGAACTTGCGCGCCTGCAGCGCCGGGATCAGCCCGTCGAACGCATTCTCGACCCACACGCACTTCATGTTCAGCTTCGCGCAGACGGCATTGCCGACGTCGACGTCGAAACCCTGCAGCTGGCCGGCCGGCGTCTTGCTCTCGAACGGCGGATAGGCGGCTTCGATCCCGAAGCGCAGCGTGGTCTGTTCCGCGTGGGCGGTGACGGCCGCGCACGCAAGCGCCGCGGCGGCGCAGAGGGAAAGCTTCCAGTTCATGACGATGTCCTTCGATTCCGGATTGAGGCGATGAAGACCGTTCGCGCGACGCCGTCGCCGGGCGCCGGATCGGCATGCGATGCATGCCGGCCGCCGGGCGGCAACATGCCGGTCCGCATGTGAAATATAGACTCTTAGTCTACTATAGACTATAGGGGATACGATAATCGCGGCCTCGCTGCTGCCCATCGAGATTCCGTCGATTACGCAAAATGCCTTTGATTCATCGATGTTTTTTCGACTGACAGTGGCTCGGGCCTGTCCTGAAAAGAAAAATTCACCCGACTTATTTTGTCTATATTAGACTTTTAATCCATCACGAACACCGCCGGACGCCCGCTTTCGAGACTGTCCTGTCCGGCCCCGACCGGAGAAGTTCCATGACGCAACCCGCCCCGACCCTGCCGCTGACCGTCGACGAAGCCGCGGTGCGCGCGGCGCTGCCGTCGCTCGACGTGCTCGGCACGCTGCGCCGCATGTTCGCGTCGCTCGCCTCGGCCCGCGCGGTGCAGCCGCCGCAAACCCTCACGCTGTTCCCCGAGCAGGCCGGCGATTTCATCACGTATCTCGGCGCACTCGCCGACGAGCAAGTGTTCGGCGCGAAGCTGTCGCCATACGTCGTGACGGGCGGCAAACCGATCGTCACGGCGTGGACCGCGCTGATGTCGATGCGCACCGGCCAGCCGCTGATGTGGTGCGACGCGGGGCTGCTGACGGTCGAGCGCACGGCCGGCACGACGGCGCTCGCGGTCGACTGCCTCGCGCCGCGCGATGCGCGCCGGCTCGCCGTGATCGGCGCGGGCGCGGTGGGCCTCGCACATCTGCGCCATACGGCGACATTGCGCGACTGGGCATCGATCAGCGTCCATTCGCCCGCGCTCGCCGGCGACCCGGCGCTGCAGGCGACACTCGCGCGGATCGATCCGCGCGCCCGTGCGGCCGTCAGCGTCGAGGCGTGCGTGCGCGACGCGGACGTCGTGATGCTGTGCACGTCGTCGGGCACGCCGGTGCTCGCCGACGGCATGCTCACGCGCCCCGCGCTCGTCACCTCGATCAGCACCAACGTCGCGCGCGCGCACGAGATCCCGCCGGCATGGTTGCCCGACATGGACGTGTACTGCGACTACCGGCACACGACGCCCGCGAGCGCGGGCGAGATGCAGATCGCGGCGGCCGGGCACGGCTGGACGCCGGAGCGGATCGTCGGCGACCTGCCCGCGCTCGTCGCTGGCACCTGCGCGGCGCCGTCGCGCACGCGTCACGCGTTCTTCCGCTCGATCGGCCTCGGGCTCGAGGACATCGCGATCGCACACGCGCTGTACATGCATCTGACGCGCGCATGAGCGGCACGCGCACGCGGGGCCGATACAATGGCGCAACCGCCGCGGCGGCAGCGCGGGGGCGCACGGGCGAGCCGGTGGACGGCACGCCGGCGCGCCGTGCCGACGCACCGCCCGGCCCCCGCTCACCCGAGATGGCGATTCCGATGCGCAAGAAGCAATCCCCCGTCAAAGACCTGCTGCTCACCCGCTACGCACCGATCGCCGACGGCATCGCGGCGCTGTTCTTCCCGTACGCGGAAGTCGTGATCCACGACCTGCACGACCAGACCGTGCTGTACCTCGCGAACAACCTGTCGAAGCGCGAGGTCGGCGACGATTCGGCGCTCGAGGAAATCGATCATTCGGCGCGCGAGCGCGTGATCGGCCCGTACGAGAAACTGAACTGGGACGGCCGGCGCATGCGTTGCGTGAGCAACGTGCTGTTCGACGACGAAGGCCGGCCGGCCGGGATGATGTGCATCAACTTCAACATCGCGGTGTTCGACGACGTCCGCGCGACGCTCGACGTGTTCATCAAGGGCGCGGGCATCGTCGCGCAACCGGACGAGCTGTTCCGCGACGACTGGCAGGAGCGCATCAACACGTTCCTGCACGGCTGGCTGCGCGAGCGGCAGGTCGGCCTGAACGGCCTCACGCGCGAGCACCGGCGCGAGCTCGTCGAGGCGCTTTATGCGGAAGGCGCGTTCCGCGGCAAGAGCGCCGCGAACTACGTCGCGAACGTGCTCGGGATGGGGCGCGCGACCGTCTACAAGCACCTGAAGCATCTGAAGGAAACGCAGGGCGACGTGTGAGCGACGTGTGCTGCGGGCGTGGTTGCTTGGTCGCTTGGTCGCCAAGCTTGCCGCCTTCACCGTTCACCATCACTAACATCGGCGCCGCTACCGGTTCGCGCGGTCCGTGACTATGCTTCGTGATACGTCAGGGGCCGGCCCGTTCCACGCGGGCCAGCCCACGGCGAAGCATCGAAGCGTCGAAGCACAAAATGCTATAGTCCCGGTTACATTTATTTGCCGCCCCGGACCGCCCATGACGACCACCCCCGCCCCGACTGCCCGCCCGATCCTGACCGTCGAAATCTGGTCCGACCTGATCTGCCCGTGGTGCTGGATCGGCAAGCGCCGCTTCGACGAGGCGCTCGCCGCATTCGCGCACGCGGAGCACGTCGACGTCGCGTTGCGTGCGTACCGGCTGATGCCGGGCCAGCCGGTCGAACCGGTGGAGGCGATGCTCGCGGGCAAGTACCGGATGTCGCCCGCGCAGGTCGACCAGATGTTGCGCCAGGTGACCGACGCAGCAGCGAGCGTCGGGCTGAGCTACGACCTGCCCGGCACGTTCGTCGGCGACACGCTCGACGGCCATCGGCTCGTGAAGCTCGCGGAAGCCACCGGCCGCGCCCATGCGCTGACCGAGCGCCTGTACCGCGCCTATTTCTGCGAGCACGGCTCGCTGTTCGACCATGCGGCGCTGATCGACTTCGCGGTCGAAGCGGGGCTCGAGCGCTCGGCCGTCGAAGCCGTGCTGCGCAGCGATGCATACCGTGACGAAGTCGAGGCCGACATCGCGCGCGCCGCGCAGATCGGCGGACGCGGCGTGCCGCTGTTCGTGTTCGGCGGCCGCTACGCGGTATCGGGTGCGCAGCCGGCCGACGTGTTCGCGCAGGCGCTCGAGCAGGCATGGCGCGACGGCGCCATCGTCGAATTCGCCGGCGGCGACGCCGCCGCTTGCGGCCCCGACGGCTGCGAACTCCCGCCGCGCGGATAACGTCCGGCGCCGCGCGACACGCGCCGCCGCTACGCGTCGCTCCTGCCACAAACCGGCAGGAAGCGCACGCGAACGACGTCTACAATTCAGCCTTTCAAATAACTATCAGAGAGAAGGCTGCCAGCCATGACCTACGGGATCCACGGCGAGAAGCGCTGGTACGCGCTGATCGTCCTCTGCCTCGGCGTGCTGATGATCGTGCTCGACAGCACGATCGTAAACGTTGCACTGCCGTCGATCAGCACCGACCTCCATTTCACCGAGACGGCCCTCGTGTGGGTCGTCAACGCCTACCTGCTGACGTTCGGCGGCTGCCTGCTGCTCGGCGGCCGGCTCGGCGACCTGTACGGCCAGCGGCGCATGTTCCTCGCCGGCCTCGTCGTGTTCACGCTCGCGTCGCTCGCCTGCGGCCTCGCGCAATCGCAGACGATGCTGATCGCCGCGCGCGCGGTGCAGGGCTTCGGCGGCGCGATCGTGTCGGCCGTGTCGCTGTCGCTGATCATGAACCTGTTCACCGAGCCGGGCGAACGGGCGCGCGCGATGGGCGTCTACGGTTTCGTCTGCGCGGGCGGCGGCAGCATCGGCGTGCTGCTCGGCGGGCTCTTGACGAGCACGCTGTCGTGGCACTGGATCTTCCTCGTCAACCTGCCGATCGGCATCGCCGTCTATGCGATGTGCGTCGCGCTGCTGCCGCGCCTGCGCGCGCCGGCCGGCGCCGCGCGGCTCGACGTCGCGGGCGCGATCACCGTGACCGCGTCGCTGATGCTCGCGGTCTACGGGATCGTCGGCGGCAACGAGGCCGGCTGGCTGTCTACGCAAACCGTCGTGCTGATCGGCGCGGCCGTCGTGCTGCTCGCGCTGTTCGTCGCGATCGAGGCGCGCGTCGCGCATCCGCTGATGCCGCTCACGCTGTTCGCCGCGCGCAACGTCGCGCTCGCGAACGTGATCGGCGTGCTGTGGGCGGCCGCGATGTTCGCGTGGTTCTTCCTGTCCGCGCTCTACATGCAGCGCGTGCTCGGCTACGGACCGCTGCAGGTCGGGCTCGCGTTCCTGCCGGCGAACCTGATCATGGCCGCGTTCTCGCTCGGGCTGTCGGCGCGGATCGTGATGCGTTTCGGCATCCGCGGCCCGATCGCCGCCGGCCTGCTGATCGCGGCGTGCGGCCTCGCGCTGTTCGCGCGCGCGCCGGCCGACGGCAGCTTCGTCTGGCACGTGCTGCCGGGCATGACGCTGCTCGGCATCGGCGCGGGCGTCGCGTTCAATCCGGTGCTGCTCGCCGCGATGAGCGACGTCGATCCGGCCGATTCCGGGCTCGCGTCGGGCATCGTCAACACCGCGTTCATGATGGGCGGCGCGCTCGGCCTCGCCGTGCTCGCGAGCCTCGCGGCCGCGCGCACCGATGCGCTCGCGGCGGCACACGCCTCGCCGCTCGACGCGCTGAACGGCGGCTACCACGCCGCGTTCGCGGTCGGCGCCGCATTTGCGGCCGCGGCCGGGCTGCTCGGCCTCGCGCTGCGCATCCGCCGCCAGGACGCCGTTGCGGGCGCCGGCCCCGCGATGCATTGACGGCCGTCCGGCCTGAATCGGAGCAGCTCCGCCCCGCCGCACCCGATGGCCCGCCATCGGCGTCGCAACCCGGCAACGCCGGCACGCCACCCCGCCCGGCCCGGCGCCCGTTCAAACGTTCGTTTGACCTGCCGGGAACGGCCCGTCCGGCGGGCCTTCCCGGCCGATTTTTAACGTAGTCGTACACCGAAGCGCCACTTTTGCGACAATGGCGGACTTTGATGCGCGCGCCGCGGCCGCGCGCCGCCGCCGAACGCCGCATAACCGCCTGCTTCCGATGTCGCTTCCCCATATCGATCTGCTGTACTCCCTGTCCGGCCTGTTCGTCGGCGTTCTCGTCGGCCTGACGGGCGTCGGCGGCGGTTCGCTGATGACGCCGATCCTCGTGCTGCTGTTCGGCGTCCATCCCGCGACGGCGGTCGGCACCGATCTGCTGTATGCGGCCGCGACCAAGGCCACCGGCACCCTCGTCCACGGACTGAAGGGGTCGATCGACTGGCGCATCACCGGCCGGCTCGCGGCCGGCAGCGTCCCGGCCGCGGCCGTCACGCTGTGGGTGCTGCACACGCACGGGATGAACTCGCCCGGCACCGCGCGAATGATCCAGCTGGTGCTCGGCATCGCGCTGCTGCTCACGTCGCTCGCACTGATCTTCCGCCCGCAGTTGACCGCGCTCGCCGCGCGCAACCCGCTCCCGCCGAATCCCGCGCGCACGTTCTGGTCGACCGTGCTGACGGGCGCCGTGCTCGGTGCGCTCGTGTCGATGACGTCGGTCGGCGCCGGCGCGATCGGCGTCACCGTGCTATTGCTGCTGTACCCGCTGCTCGCGACCGCGCGCATCGTCGGCTCCGACATCGCGCACGCGGTGCCGCTCACGCTCGTCGCGGGCATGGGCCACTGGCTGCTCGGCTCGGTCGACTGGTCGATGCTGCTGTCGCTGCTGCTCGGCTCGCTGCCCGGCATCGTGCTCGGCAGCCTGCTGTCGGCGCGCGCGCCCGAGCGGCTGCTGCGCAACCTGCTCGCCTCGACGCTCGTCGCGGTCGGCGTGCGGCTCGTGCTCGCGTAAGCGGCGCAGCGGCCGCCCGCCACGGCGGACACCGCCATCTTCCCGCCCCTGACGGAAGAGATCGGCACGATTTGTCGGTGGAGAATTTCCCTCGATACAGGGACATGCATTCCCCTTTCGAGGATCAAGCCGCGGCGAATCTCACGCGGACCCGATAACGCCCCGTCGGTCGACGACTCACGGGCACCGTGGAAGATCACAGCATCGCGAGCCACATGCGCGATGTGATGCATGACCGGCCAGCACGCGACGCCGGCACCCCGCCGCAAAAAACAGCCCGACCGGCCTGCGCCGATCGGGCTGTCGTCCATCCGGGGCCTCGCGAACTCGGGCCGCCCGGCGCACGGCCGGGCAGCGCAAGTCGCTCGCGATCCTTACTGCCCCTGCTGCTTCAACTGTTGCTGCTTCATCTGTTGCGTACGCGCCTGCAGTTTCAGCACGCGCTGCAGCGCGGTACGGTTTGCGAGAATCCCGTCGTAGAAGTTGCCGAGGTCGCCCTTCAGCGCGGTCCGCGACGCGTCGTTCAGGTAGATCATGTGGCCCGACGGATAGTTCTTGATCGTCAGGTTCTGCGCCTTGAGCGTCGGATCGAGCGGCATCTGCGCGAGCGTCAGCTCGGTCTGGTGGAATGGCGTGACCGCATCGAAATAGCCGTTCGCCGACAGCACCTTCAGGTCCGGGTTCACGCTCATCGTCGACGCCAGGTCGCCGGCCGTGTACAGCGTATTGCCGCCGCCCCGGTTCGCGCCGGTCGGGTCGGTGTGGCTGAAGTCCCAGTTGTTGAAGACCTGGTCGTTCAGGTCCACGAACGACGACGTCGACGTGTACTTGAGGTCGGTGTTGATGTAGCTGTTCCACAGCACCGTGTACGCGCCGCCGACGTTCGTGATCGACGGATCGTTGCTGCCCGAGTTCGGCAGGATGTACGGCGCGATGCCCTTGCCCGTGAAGTTCGCGCGACCGTCGTACTGGCCGATCTGCGTGCCCGGCACGAGCGTCAGGAAGAACGTGTACGGCGGGTTGTCGTCCGACGACGGCACGTTGCCGAGCGCGGCCGGGTTGCCGAACGTCTGGATCAGCGACGTCGGATCCGTGCCGATGTACGAACCCATCTGCTGCGCGGTCTGCAGGTTCAGGTTCAGCCGCACGTTCACGAAGCCGCCGTCCTGCGGGTTCGGCTTCTGCGCGAGCGGCGCGAGCGTGTTGTCCGCGTAGTTGCGGGCCTGCACCATGTATGCGTCGAGATCGGTCGGCGTCGGGTTGAGCGTCGTCTTCTTCCAGTAGAACGCGTCGGCCGCGAGCGTCGGGAAGGTACCCGGCGCGGACAGCGCATTCGCATAGTCGAGGATCGACGACTGCAGCGTGATCCCGTTCAAGTCGATGCCGTCCTCATGCAGCACCCACGACACGACCGCACTGCGCGCGGTGCCGTATGACTCGCCGTACAGGAACTTCGGCGAGTTCCAGCGCGAGTACTTGGTCAGGTAGCGCTGGATGAAGCGGTCGATCGAGCGCGCGTCCTGGTCGGTGCCCCAGAAATCCTTGTTCTTCGCCGGGGCGATCGCCGCCGAGTAGCCGGTGCCGACCGGGTTGATGAACACGAGGTCGGTACGGTCGAGCAGGCTGTCCGGGTTGTCGAGCAGCTTGTACGGGGCCGGCGGCGTGAAGTTCGGGAACGACGACTGCAGGCGCTTCGGCCCGTACGAGCCGAGCAGCAGGTAGACCGACGACGAGCCGGGGCCGCCGTTGTAGAAGAACGTGACCGGGCGCGGCTTCGACGGGTCCGGATTGTCCTGCGTGTACGCGACGTAGAACATCTTCGCGTTCGGCGCCGACGTGATCGGGTCGATCGTGGTCAGGTGGCCGGTGGTGGCCGTGTACTGGACGGTCTTGCCGCCGATCGTGACCTGGCGGTGCACGACCGCGGCCCCTTCGGTCGAATCCGTGACCGCGTCGTTCGGCCCGGTGCCGTACACGTCGTTGTCGACGTACGGCTGGTCGGCCGGGACGGCGGCCGTTGCATTGGTGCTGGCCGACGTGCTGCCGTTCGACGTCGTCGCGGCTGCCGCGGTGGCGGCGGTCGGGCCCGCCCCGTCGTCGCCGCCGCATCCCGTGACGAGCAGCGCCGCGGCCGCGGCTGCGGCGAGCGGCACGCTCAGCGTCGTTCCAAATAGCGCGAAACCGTCTTTCAAGGACTTCAGTGTCGTCATTATTGCCTCTCGAACAGAACGATAAATACCGCCGGTCGCAAAGGATCATTTGCGCCGGCGCTCCGCACCGGGAGCGCATTCGTTTTGCGATGCACCCCGAGTTTTTTACCGCATCGGCGAATACCGACCGGCATGATTTACCCCACCCATATTCCGCGATCGCACAATGGAATCAATTCCATTGCAAACGACGATTCAATAATGTGCGGCACTGCGAATTCGCCCTCACCATCCGCACGCGCGGGAAACCGCAAGCAAAAGCATCCCCTGCAAAGGCCGCCAGACAAGGCGCCTTCGCTTCGAACAGACGAACGACTCCCTCGACGAAATGCCGGTCAATCGCGAAAGGGCGACCAACCGCAACTCGAGCCGATTTAATAAAATCGAAAGGATCGATTAACTATACGGAAAGGAATATTGTCTTTACGGGAATTTATTAAATTAAGTTAAAATATCGGCGCATAATAGATTCCGGATTTTCCGCCGTAAAGCGATAATTTGTTACAGCGCATGCCATTCGGACCAAGGGCAATGCGGGACCGATTCCAGACGCTGAAAATAAAAAAGCCGGACGAGCGTCCGGCTTCCGTATCGCGGTGGGGCGGGTGCCGTCAGAGCGGCACATCGATCGCGCCCGCGCCGGCCGTGATCGCGTTCGCGCCGGGGGACGCCGAGATCGGCGGCAGGTTCGCGCTCGTCAGCGCCGGCGCGGCGCCCGGCGTGCCGCCGCGCGGCAGCGTGCGGACCACCTGTGACGGCGGCAGCGCGGCACCGTTCTTCAGGTGCCGCCACATCAGGTTCAGCGCCTGCAGGTTGTAGTAGTGGACCGGCACGAAGCGCGTGTCGAAGCCCGCGACGGGCAGGAACGCATCGAAGTGCTGCCCGTTCGTCACCTCGTAGAACACGAGCTGGCTGCGGCCGCCTTCACTGATGCCGTTCTGCGCGACGTACGCGCGCGACGCGTGATTCACGGGCACGAGCGCGTCGCTGCGGCCCTGCACGATGATCGCCGGCTTGCCCTGCAGGTTCGCGTTCACGCGCACCGCATCGACGTTCGCCGGCATGTCGAGCATCCCGTTGGTCCACAGCTGGCGCAGGCACAGCGCGCCCGCGAAACTCGCGTCGGGCGTCGCGAGCCGGTGGTCGACACCCGCACCGGTGTTGAACACGAGATTGACGCCTGCCGTCGGCGGCACGCCGTTGCCGAGGCCGAACACGGCCGGCATCGGCGAGGCGGCGGGCGGCGCCACCGCGCCCGTCGCCGCATTGGTGGTCGCGAAGCTGAAATTGCACAGGTTGTCGGTCACGCGCGAGCGCGTGTACGCGTTCGCATAGGTGACCGCGATCGCCGGAATCGCCTGCGAATCCCACATCGGCGCCTGCAGCAGGTCGGAATCCGCGAGATAGCCGGCCGCGTGCAGTTGCGCGAGCGCGTCGGCGGCCTGGCTCTGCGTATCGGCCCCCGACACGAACCCGGCCGCGGCGAGCGTCGCGCAGCGCTGCGTGCGGATCGACTGCGTGGTGGCGGCCGGCAGCGCGCTCAGGTACGGCGCGCCCGCGAGCGACGACGACGCGGCCGCACACGGCTCCAGCAGGTTCGCGAGCGTCGCGTAGTCGGCCAGCGGCCGGCCGAACGACGGCACCGGCTGGCCGCCCTCGCGCACGACCGCGTTCGGCGCCATCCGCACGTTGACTTGCGGCTCGCCGACCACGACCGCGGTGATCCAGCGGCGCGTGTCCTGCTCGGCCGCCGCGAGCGCCGCGCCGCCGCCGTTGCTGACGGACGCGGCGATCGTCGTGATGTCGCCCGGGCGGTAGCGCACGCCGTGATGCGAGCCGTCGACGAACGGCCCGAACTGTTCGTTGAGCGCCCAGTACGCGAATTCGACCGCCTGCAGCGTCGCGTGCCCCCAGTCCTGCTCGGGATTCTGTTGCGAATGCGCGTGCTTGAACGCGTAGCGGTTCGGGAAGCGGCTGTTGAACGCGGCCAGGTCGCTGCTCGTCACATTGGCGGTAAAGAGACTCGCATTGCCGGCGAGCACCGCGTCGGCGAGCGTGCCGTCGATCAGCGTGATCGTGTCGGTGCCGAGCTCGTGCGCGCCGTTGCCGCCGCCCTTGTCGTTGTACGCGACCGCGCAGCCGCGCTTGAGGCCCCACTCGCCGGCCGCCGAGATCGCGCCGTACACGCCGCGCGAACCGGACGACGTCGCGGTGACGATGCACGGCTGCGCGGGGTCGAAGCTCGCGGGCACCTGCACGAGCAGCGTCACGTTCTTGCGGCCGCTGCCGTCGTCGGAATACGCGAGATATTCGGTGCCGGGAATCTTGCCTTCGCCGAGCGTGTCGTTGCCGTCGAGGTCGACGTTCGGTCCCCAGAAACGGCCGTAGCCGCCGTTGGCGCTCATGTCGACGAGCGCGCGGTAGTTCGACCAGATCGCGAGCCGGCGCAGCTCGGCGCTCGTCGGCCGCGACGGATTCGCGAACGCCGGCGCGGTGGCGGCGGCGAGGCCCGTCTTGCCGAGACCGGCAGTCAGCAGGTCGTCGCTCGTACCGTCGTAGGCGGTGGTGCGCACGCTGCCGGACACGAACCCGGGCAGCCGATTGCGTTCGGACGACTCGTCGCCGTTGCAGGCGCCGAGCAACGTGATCGCGACCAGCGCCGCGCCCCAAAGAATCCGACTGCCCCACCCGTGCGTTGTCATTGCCGCCCTCTCGATATCGTTATCGGTGCGCCGCTGCGTCGTGCGCGGCTCGCGGCCTGTCGGGAAAACGCCGGGCCGCCCAAGGTTTTCCGCCCCGAAGGAAGTTTCCTTGGGGGACGCCCGCTCGGGGGCCTGGCGCGAAGCGGCGGGCCCGGGGGGCATTCAAAAGTGCAAACGGGCCCCGGCACGCCGGGGCCCGCGTGAAAGCGGGCGCGCGGCGCTGGCGCGCCGCCGCCCGGCATCATTGCTGCTGAACCGTCAGCTTGTTCGTGACCGACGTCACGCCCTTCACGCCCTTCGCCGCCTCTTCCGCCTTGTCGATCTGTGCCTGGTCGGGCACCGTGCCCTCCAGCGAGATCGCGCCGCCCTTCGAGCGCACGACGATGTTCGCCACGTCGATGCCGCCTGCCTTCGTAATGGCCTTGCGCACCGCATAGCCGAGCTGGCGGTTGGCCTTCTTCGCGGTCTTGGCCGCCGCCTTCGGCGAGCTCGCTGCCGCGGCCGGCGCTTCGGTGGCCGCCGCATCGCTCGACTGCGCGTACACGCTGCCCGTCAGACAGGCCGCCACGGCCGCAACACCCAACGCTCTCAACACGATCGACTTCATGCTATCTCCTTGTAACTCCGGAACGGCCGTGCACAGTACGGCCGGATACCCCCAAAGGCAGCCGGCCCGCGCGCGAACGGGCGGGACGGCCGATGATTTCCACGGCGATGCGAGAGAGGCGACACGGGCCGGCGGCCGGCGCGCGCGAATGCGGGCCGGCCGGGCCGGACAGCCGCCGGCCGGGCGCGCCCGGTCTCATAACGTGCCGGGTCGTGCGCGAATCGGGCGCGGCTGCGTCGCACAATGTAATCCAGCGCCAGCCGAAGCGCAAAGCTTTTGACGCGTGGCCGCCCGCCATCCGCCCGCGCGCGCCCGTGTCCGCCGCCGCGCGACGGCACCGGACTCGCGCACGCCGGGCGAAACCGGGTACCATCGCCGCCAGAACGCGCATCGCGTGCCTTGTCCGCGACGGCCGTCATCGCTGCGTCACGCCCGTGTCATCCGCCGACTCCATGAAGCCAGCCCGCCCCCGCCCGCCCCGCCGCATCCTCGCCCGCTTCGTCGCGGTGTCGTGGCGTGACCTCGCGCTGTCGATCGGCCCCACCGTGCTACTCGCGGTCGCGGCGGTCTGGTTCGCGGTCAAGCTGATCCAGCCGGCGCCGCCGTCCACGCTCGTGATTTCGTCCGGCCCGCCCGGCAGCACCTACTGGAACGCCGCGCAGAAATACAAGGCGATCCTCGCGAAGAACGGCGTCACGCTCGACGTCCAGTCATCCGAAGGATCCGCGCAGAACCTCGCGCGGCTGTCGAATCCGGACGCGCCGGTCGACGTCGGCTTCGTGCAGAGCGGCATCGGCCCGAAGGAGCGCGATGAACACCTGGTCTCGCTCGGCAGCATCGGCTACGTGCCGCTCGCGATCATGTACCGCGGGCCGGTGGTCGCACGCCTGTCCGACTTCAAGGGCAAGCGGCTCGCGCTCGGCGCGGAAGGCAGCGGCGCGCGCGAATTGAGCCTGGCGCTGCTGAAGATGAACGGCATCGTGCCGGGCGGCTCGACCGAGCTGCTGCCGACCGCCGGCGAGGACGCCGCGGCCGCGCTGCTCGACGGCAAGATCGACGCCGCGTTCCTGTCCGGCGACTCGACGCAGATCCCGGTGATGGCGAAGCTGTTCCGCGCGCCCGGCGTGCACGTGTACTCGTTCACGCAAGCCGAGGCCTACGCGCGGCGCTTTCCGTACCTGACCGCGATCACGCTGCCGATGGGCGTCTACGATCTCGGCCTCAACCTGCCGCCCGCCGACATCCACACGGTCGCGCCGACGATCGAGCTGGTCGCGCGCGATACGCTGCACCCCGCGCTGTCCGACCTGCTGATCGAGGCCGCGCGCGAAGTGCACGGCCACGCGACGATCCTGCAGCACGCGGGCGAATTCCCGTCGGCCGTCGCGCGCGGCTTCCCGCTGTCCGACGACGCGGGGCGCTATTACAAGTCGGGCAAGTCGTTCCTGTACCGGCGGCTGCCGTTCTGGGTCGCGAGTCTCGTCGACCGGCTGCTCGTCGTCGTGGTGCCGCTGATCGTCGTGCTGATCCCCGGGTTGCGGCTGGTGCCGTCGCTGTACGGCTGGCGCGTGCGTTCGCGCATCTACCGCTGGTACGGCGCACTGATCGCGCTCGAGCGCCGCGCGCTCGGCGAGCATACGGCCGAAGAGCGCGTCCAGCTGCTCGACGAACTCGACGACATCGAGGAAGCCGTGAACCGGATGAAGATGCCGCTTGCGTACGCGGGGCAGTTCTACGTGCTGCGCGAGCACATCGGCTTCGTGCGCGAGCGGCTCACCGCGCACGATCACGACGTCGCATCGGGCACGCCGGGCACACCCGGCGCCGGCGGCCGTGCAGCGGCGCGCGGCGGCGCGGCGGCGCCGGCCGGCGAGCCCCCCCGGGCGACTCCCGGTTCCGCATGAGCGGCCGATCCGCGATCATTGCTGCATCCGCGCGGTTGCATCCGCGCGCCGCAACGTAACATGAAGGCCGCCGCCAGGCGCGCACGCCCCACCCTCTGGAGATCGCCATGACAACCGGCCTCGACACTGCCCAGCCTGCCTGGTTCTTCGACTTCGTGTCGCCGTTCTCCTACCTGCTGCTCGAACAGCACGACAAGTGGCCCGACGTGCCGTTCGACCCCGTCGCCGTGTCGCTGCCCGACCTGCAGCGCCACTGGGGGCAGCGCCCGAGCGCCGACGTGCCGGCCAAGCGCGTGTTCACGTACCGCCACGCGCTGTTTCGCGCCGAACAGCTCGGCATCCGCTTCAAGATGCCGCCCGCGCATCCGTTCGACTCCGACAAGGTGCTGCGCCTCGCGATCGCGCTGCGCGCCGACATCGCGACCGTGCTGGAAATGTTCCGCTTCATCTGGCACGACGGCAACGATCCGTCGACGCCGGACGGGTTCGCGGCGCTGTGCGAGCGCGTCGGCGTCGGGCACGGCGACGAGCTGATCGAATTCGAGGAGACGAGCGCGCAGTTGCGCCGCAACACCGACGACGCGATCGCGCTCGGCGTGTTCGGCGTACCGACCTTCTGGATGAACCAGCAGCTGTTCTGGGGCGAGGACGCGCTGCCGATGGTGCTGTACTGCGCGCGCACGCCGAACTGGCTCGAGTCGCGCGAGGTCAAGCGGATCAGCGTGCTGCCGAAGGGGCGCACGTGATGGCCGGTATCACGCACGGCAACGTGCGGCTGCGGTAAGGTTACGCTTCTCCCGAACACCGCTCGCCGATGGAAGACGACGATCGTACCGCCTCGCTCGATATCTGGCTCGTGCGCGTATTGCGCACGCTGCTGCTCGAGCGCAGCGTCACGCAGGCCGCGCTGCGGCTGAACCAGACCCAGCCCGCGATCAGCACCGCGCTGCGCAAGCTGCGCGAGACGCTGAACGACCCGATTCTCGTGCGCGGCAAATCCGGGATGGTGCCGACCGAGTACGGCGCATCGCTGCTCGGTGCCGCGTCGCGCGCGCTGCGCGAGGTCGACTTCATCGCGACGCCGCACGGCGACTTCGATCCATCGTCCGCGCGGCGCACGTTCCGCGTGGCCGCACCCGACTACCTGAACGATTTCTTCATGCCGACGCTGATCGAGCGCTTTCGCGACGCGGCGCCGCATGCGCATCTGGAAATCGACTCATTGAATCCCGCGCTCGATCACGCGGAGGCGCTCGAATCGGGCGCGCTCGATCTCGTGATCGGCAACTGGCCGAAGCCCGACCCGCGGTTCGCGCGCCAGGACCTGTTCTCCGACACGATCGTGTGCCTGATGCGCGACGCGCATCCGCTCGCCCGCGAACCGCTCACGCGCGAAGCGTACGCGTCGGCCGCGCACGTCGCGCCGACGCCGTACACCGGCGACAAGCGCAACGCGATCGAGATCGGCCTCGCCCGCGCCCGCCTCACGCGACGGATCGTGACGACGCTGCCGTACTTCGGCATCGTGCCGCAGGTGCTGCTGCAGTCGGACTTGATCTTCACGACGACACGCCGCTTCGCGACGCACTACGCGCAGCTGCTGCCGCTCGTCGTCGTCGCGCCGCCTGTGCCGTTCCCGCGCATCAAGAGCTACCTGCTCACGCACCCGCACCCCGATCGCCCGACCGACATCGCGTGGCTGTGTGCGCTGATGCAAAGCGTGTCCGACGAGCTGACCGCCGCACGCGGCCGCAAGCGCTGAAGCGGCGCTCAACCCGCGCGGAATCGCCCGCGCACGATCACGCGGCGTGGCCGCTCAGGCCGTGCAGAAGGTTTCCTGCAGATGGGTCCAGCGCACGACGCCTGCCGCGTCGCGCGCGAACACGGCGGTCGCGCGACGCGCGGGCAGTTCGCCCGACGCCGCCTGCTGCGCTTCAAGATAGGTGAGCACCGCATGCGACGCGTCTGCCGCGAGCACGCGGATGTCCGACAGTGTGATGCGCAGCCCCGGCTTCGCGCCGCCGAGCTTCGCGAACAGCGCGCGCGTGTCGTCGCGGTCGAACGCGCGACCGTCGGTCATGATCATCGTGAATTCGGCGGAGAAAGGCGCGAGCAGCGCATCGAGCGCCGCGGGGGAAGTATCGGCGCCGGACAGCCAGCGCTCGATGACGACGAGGCTCGCATCGAGCGCATCGAGATAGACCTGATGATCGGACATGGTGCCTGCACGAAAGGACGCGCGGCCCGCTGCCGCGCAATCCGTGCAGTGTAGGCAAAAACGCGCGGACGTGGGTCGGGCGTGCCGCCCCTGATCGTTACCGCGCGCAACGCGCGTCGTCGCGCAAGCGCTCCGCCGCAGCCGCCTTCGCGTCGGCCACCGGCATGCCCGAGCGGGCCTGCAGCAGTTCCGCGCAGACGGCCACCGCGATCGCACCGGGTGCCTTGTCGACGATGCCCGCGACGCCGATCGGACACACCATCTCGGCGAGCCGCGCCGGATCGACGCCGCGCGCGGCGAGCCGGCGCTCGAACTTCACGCGCTTGGTACGCGAACCGATCATCCCGAAGTACGCGAAGTCGCGCCGCCGCATGATCTGCGCGGCGAGCGAGAAGTCGAGCGCGTGGTTGTGCGTCATCACGAGGAAGTACGCGCCGGGCGGCGCCGCGTCGACGACGGCCTCGGGTATGTCGGTCGGCTCCGGCTGCACGTTCGGCGGACATTCGTCCGGGAACAGCTCGTCGCGCGTATCGACCCACTGCACGACGCACGGCAATGCGCCGAGCAGCGTGACGAGCGCATGGCCGACGTGCCCCGCGCCGAACAGCACGATGTGCATCGGCGCGGACGTACCGGTCGCGCGGTTGCGCTGGCCGGTACCCTGCGCGAATGCCGGGGTCGTCGCGGTGCGAAACGAACGTGCAGGCCCGTTCATCTCAACCTGCCTGACCGGCGCGCGCAGCACGCACCGCAGTGATCGCGCGCAGGATCGACTCGCCGGTGGCCGGCGCGTCGAGCGGCGGATTCACCCGGTAGTCGCCGACCGCGGCAATCGCGTCGCGCACCGCGAAGAACACCGAGAACGGCAGCAGCAGCGGCGGTTCGCCGACGGCCTTCGAACGATGGATGCTGTCCTCCACGTTGCGGTTCTGGAACAGCCGCACGTTGAATTCGGGCGGCGTGTCGTTGACCGTCGGGATCTTGTACGTGGACGGCGCATGCGTCATCAGCTTGCCGCCCTTGTTCCACCACAGCTCCTCGGTCGTGAGCCAGCCCATTCCCTGGATGAACGCGCCTTCGACCTGGCCGATGTCGAGCGCCGGGTTCAGCGATGCACCCACGTCGTGCAGCGCGTCGACGCGCAGCGTGCGCATCTCGCCCGTCAGCGTGTCGATCACGACCTCCGACACGGCCGCGCCGTACGAGTAGTAGTAGAACGGCCGGCCCTGCAGCTTCGACTGATCCCAGTACAGCTTCGGCGTCGCGTAGAAGCCGTCGGACCACAGCTGCACGCGCGCGAGATACGCCTTCGCGATCACCTCGCCGAACGGCACGCTCGCGCCGCCGATCCACACGAAGTCGTTGCCGAACTTCACGTCGGCCGCATCGACCTTGCCGTCGCCGAACTGCTTCGCCGCGAACGCCGCAAGGCGCTCGCGCAGCTGGCGCGCCGCATCCTGCGCGGCCTTGCCGTTCAGGTCGGAGCCCGTCGACGCAGCCGTCGCGGACGTGTTCGCGACCTTGCTCGTGTCGGTCGCCGTCACGCGGATCCGGCCGAAGCGGATGCCGAGCTCGTGCGCGACGACCTGCGCGACCTTCGTGTTGAGCCCCTGCCCCATCTCCGTGCCGCCGTGGTTCACGAGCACCGAGCCGTCGGTGTAGATGTGCACCAGCGCGCCGGCCTGGTTGAAGTGCGTGACGTTGAACGCGATGCCGAACTTCACCGGCGTGAGCGCGATGCCCTTCTTCAGCACCGTGTTGCGTGCATTGAATTCGCGCACGCCCGCGCGCCGCGCGCGGTAGTCGCTCGTCGACTCGAGTTCGCCGAGCAGTTCGTGCAGCACGTTGTCCTCGACCGTCTGCCCGTAAGGCGTCACGTTGCGCTCGGTCTTGCCGTACAGGTTCGCGTAGCGCACGTCGAGCGGATCGCGGCCGAGCGCGCGCGCGACGTCGTCGAGGATGTACTCGATCGCGAACGCGCCCTGCGGCCCGCCGAAGCCGCGGAACGCGGTGTTCGACTGCGTGTTGGTCTTGCCGCAGTAGCCGGCGATTGCGACGTCCTGCAACCAGTACGCGTTGTCGAAGTGGCACACCGCGCGCGTCATCACCGGGCCCGACAGGTCCGCCGAGAAGCCGCAGCGCGACGTCATGTCGAGCGCGACGCCGTCGAGGCGGCCGTCGTCGTCGTAGCCGACGTCGAAGCGGTAATGGAAGTCGTGCCGCTTGCCGGTGATCATCATGTCGTCGTCGCGGTCCGGACGCAGCTTCACCGGGCACAGCAGCTTCCACGCGGCGAGCGCCGCGCAGCATGCGAACAGGCCCGACTGCGATTCCTTGCCGCCGAACCCGCCGCCCATCCGGCGGCATTCGACCAGCACGTTGTGCGACGCGACGCCGAGCACGTGCGCGACGAGGTGCTGCATCTCGCTCGGGTGCTGCGTCGAGCAGTACACGTGCATCCCGTCGTCGTCCTTCGGCACCGCGTACGCGATCTGCCCTTCCAGGTAGAACTGCTCCTGGCCGCCGAGCAGCATCTCGCCCGACTCGCGATGCGGCGCGGCGGCGAGCCGCGCGGCCGCGTCGCCGCGCGCGAGTTTCAGCGGCGGGATCACATAGGTTTCGGCCTGGCGCGCTTCCTGCGCGGTCAGGATCGCGGGCAGCTCCTCGTAGTCGACCTGCGCGCGGCGCGCGGCGAGCCGCGCGGTTTCGTGCGACGTCGCGACGACGATGAACATCGGCTGGCCGACGAACTGCACGATGCCTTTGGCGAGTACCGGATCGTCGTGGATGATCGGGCCGCAATCGTTGACGCCGGGGATGTCGTCGGCCGTGAACACGGCGACCACGCCGGGCGTCGCGCGCACCGCGTCGAAGTTCATCGACACGATCTTCGCGTGCGGCTTCGCGGACAACCCGAGCGCCGCATGCAGCGTGCCCGCGACGAGCGGGATGTCGTCGGTGTAGGTCGCGCGCCCGCTCACGTGCAGGTGCGCGGATTCGTGCGCGCGCGAGACGTGCACCTGCGCGGCGTCGGCCTGCGGGTCGAGGGTGTTCAGGAACGGTTCTGCCTGCTGGTTCATGTTCGGTGTTCTCCCTCGTCAGACGCGCGCCGCGTCGTTGGCAACTTCGGCGGCCACTTCACGCACGTTCAGCGCCTGCGGCGGCAGCGGGTCGTGCGGGCGCGTCTCCAGCCAGAATCGGTACATCAGGTTCTTCGCGGTATCGAGGCGATACGCGCTCGTCGCACGCATGTCGGTGAGCGGCTGGTAGTCGCGCTCGAGCGCCTGCATCGCGGCCTGCGCGGTGGCTTCGTGCCACTGCGCGCCGTCGAGCAGGCTCTCCGTATGCGTCGCGCGCTTCGGCGTCGCGGCCATCCCGCCGAACGCGATGCGCGGCTCGCGGATCAGCTCGCCGTCCGCGATGAACGCGAACGCCGCGCACACCGCCGAAATGTCGGAGTCGAAGCGCTTCGACAGCTTGTAGGTGCGGAACTGCAGCTTCGCGCGCGCACCGGTGCGGGTCGGCACCTTCAGGCCGACGACGAATTCGTGCGGCGCCATGTCCTTTTGCTGATAGCCGGTGTAGAGCGCCTCGAGCGGCAGCTCGCGCACCGTGTCGCCGCCGCGCAGCACGACCCGCGCGCCGAGCGCGATCAGGCCCGGCATCGAGTCGCCGATCGGCGAGCCGTTCGCGACGTTGCCGCCGATCGTCCCCGCGTTGCGGATCGGCAGCGACGCGAAGCGCTTCCACATTTCGGTCAGTTCCGGATACGTGCCGGCGAGTGCCGCATAGCCGTCCTCGACCGTCACGCCCGCGCCGATCTCGATCCAGTCGTCGCCGTGCACGACGGTCCGCAGTTCGGCGATCTGGCCGACGTAGATCAGGTCGTCGAGGCGACGCATCTGCTTGGTGACCCACAGGCCGATGTCGGTGCTGCCGGCGAGCAGCCGTGCATCCGGGCGCTCGACCTTCAGCGCGGCCAGCGCGTCGAGCGTGCGCGGCGCGGCGAAGCGCGCGCCGTCGCGCGTCGTGTAGTCGAACGTGTCGTCACGCTTGAGCGACGCGAGCGTGCGGGCCAGCGCGGCCGTATCGACCGGTGCCGTCGGCGCCGGCGCACCGAACATCTGCACGGCCGCATCGACGATCGGGCGATAGCCGGTGCAGCGGCACAGGTTGCCGGTGAGCGCATCGGCGATCTCGGTGCGCGTCGGCACGTCCTTCGCCTTCGCGCACGTGCCGGCGCAGCCTTCATGGCCGTGCTTCTCGTACAGCGCCCACATCGACATCACGAAACCGGGCGTGCAGAACCCGCATTGCGAGCCGTGGCAATCGACCATCGCCTGCTGCACCGGATGCAGCGAACCGTCCGGCTGGCGCAGGTCTTCCACCGTCAACAGCGCCTTGCCGTCGAGCGTGGGCAGGAACTGGATGCAGGCATTGACGGCCTTGAACGCGACCGTACCCGTGTCGGTCAGCTCGCCGACGACGACCGTGCACGCGCCGCAGTCGCCTTCCGCGCAGCCTTCCTTGGTGCCGGTGCAGTGCGCATCCTCGCGCAGGTACTGCAGCACAGTGCGGGTGACGTCCGCGCCGCTGACTTCGCGGACCGCGTGACGATGGTAGAAGCGGATCGGCTCACTCATGTCTCTATCGTTCTTCCGGTGGGGGCAAGGCGGCCTGCGCGGGGCGCTCGACCGACGTTTCTCTGACAGTTTGCACGCTATCACCGTCAAATTCCGCAACCCATAGCCCATCACGCATGGGGCCCATATAACTGCCGCGATATGCGCGCCGCGGCCGCCCGGCAGGCGTCGGGCGCCTTGCCCGGCCTGGGTTCCGGCCTGCCCGCAGCGCCCCGTCGGCCATTCTTCGATGATGAAAATGGGTCGCGATTAACTAAATGGTACCTGCGTGAAAACCGGTTCCATGGGAAAATCCCGATTCCGTTTTTCGCCGCTTTCCGCTCCGTTTCGCCCATTCGATCCGACCCCATGTCAACCGATTCCGCCACACCGCCGCGCAGCGGGTTTGCCGTCACGCTGCAAATCGTGTCCGTCGTCTGTTTCACGTTCATCTGCTATCTGACCATCGGCCTGCCGCTCGCGGTGCTGCCGGGCTTCGTTCATGACGACCTCGGTTTTTCCGCGATCGTCGCGGGCGGCGCGATCAGCGTCCAGTATTTCGCGACGCTCGCGTCGCGCCCGCTCGCCGGGCGCTTCGCCGATACGCTCGGGCCGAAGCAGACGGTGCTGCGCGGGCTGATCGGCTGCGGCGTGTCGGGCGTGCTGCTGCTCGTCGCGCTGCTGCTGGCCCACTGGCCGGTCGCGAGCCTCGTGCTGCTGGTCGCGAGCCGGCTCGTGCTCGGCGTCGGCGAGAGCCTGTGCGGCACCGGTGCGATCCTGTGGGGCATCGGGCGGGTCGGCGTCGCGCACAACGCGAAGGTGATCTCGTGGAACGGCATCGCGACCTACGGGGCGCTCGCGCTCGGCGCGCCGGTCGGCGTCGCGATCGCGCACACGCTGAATCCGGCGCTGATCGGCGTAATCGTGATCGCGCTCGCCGCGATCGGCTTCTATCTCGCGCGCCTGATCGCTTCCGTGCCGCTCGTGCACGGCGAACGGATGTCGTATGCGAGCGTGTTCACGCGCGTACTGCCGCACGGTCTCGGCCTCGCGCTCGGCTCGGCCGGCTTCGGCTCGATCGCGACCTTCGTCACGCTGTACTACGCGGCGCGCCATTGGCCGAACGCCGCGCTGTCGCTGACCGTGTTCGGCACGCTGTTCATCGGCGCGCGGCTGCTGTTCGCGAACACGATCAAGACTCACGGCGGCTTC
Source organism: Burkholderia sp. Bp8984 (assembly GCF_003853755.1). Taxonomy (NCBI): domain Bacteria; kingdom Pseudomonadati; phylum Pseudomonadota; class Betaproteobacteria; order Burkholderiales; family Burkholderiaceae; genus Burkholderia; species Burkholderia sp. Bp8984. The sequence goes on along the minus strand of NZ_QTQN01000030.1, from coordinate 26,488 downwards.
CGCGTCGCGATCGTGTCGTTCGCGTTCGAATGCTCGGGCCTCTTGCTGCTGTGGCTCGCGCCCGTGCCGCACGTCGCGCTCGTCGGCGCCGCGCTGACCGGCTTCGGCTTCGCGCTGATCTTCCCGGCGCTCGGCGTCGAGGCCGTGGCGCTCGTCCCGCCGGCGAGCCGCGGCGCGGCGCTGTCCGCGTATTCGGTGTTTCTCGACCTGTCGCTCGGCATCACGGGCCCGCTCGCCGGCTATGTGGCCGGTGCGTTCGGTTATCCGCAGGTGTTCCTGTTCGCGGCGGTGGCCGCGGCGGCCGGCGTCGCGCTGTCGATGGTGCTGTACCAGCGGCAGGCGCGGCTCGCCGGGAGCAGCGCGGCGGCGTGAGTCGTGCTGCCGCGCGCGCAACACCGTTCAACGCAGCAACACGTTGAAGTCGCGCAATACGCGGACGGCTTGAGGATGACGCCGGAACGGAACGGCGTCCCGGAGCGAGAGCTTGGGTTCGGCACGATCGAAGAGCACGAGGGCTTCCGACGTGTTCAGATGGCGGGACATGTACAGGAACCCGTCGACCCGCCGCTGATGCCGGTGGACGGCCAGCGACCACTGCTGCGGAACGTCGTCCGGCACGATCGTCGACAACGCACCGTCGCCGCCAAGGTTCTTCAGCGGCAAGCCATGCAGGACGGCCACGGCCAACGGCGCACCGTCGAATGAAAGCACGTAGCGATCGAGCTCGGTCGTGACGAGCGGGAAACCGCCCAGCACCAGATCGGCGACTTCGTCGTGCAGCACCGTCTCCGCGAATGCGCAAGAGTGCCTGATGCCCCGGTCAAGCCATGCGCAGGAACAACCGGCGCGTCAGGTCGAACGCAACGAGATTGCCGGCCAGCACGAGCAGCAGCCCGATCACCGCGAGCGGCGACCACTGGTAGCCCTCGAAGACCGTCGACACGGCCAGTGCGACGATCGGGAACAGCACCGTGCAGTACGCCGCGCGCTCCGGCCCGATCCGCCCGACGAGCGTCAGGTACGCGGTGAACCCGATCACCGAGCCCGGCACGGCCAGATAGACGAGCGCGCCGAGATAACGCGGGCTCGGGTCGATCATGAACGGCAGCCCGGCCACCGCACTGCCGACCGTCAGGATCGCCGCGCCGATCAGCATCGCCCAGCCGTTGGTCGCGAGCGGATGCAGCCCCATCGATTGCATCCGGCTCGACAGCAGGTTGCCGGCCGAGAAGCACATCGTGCCCGCGAACGCGATCGCGAGGCCCGTCCAGGTCGCGTGATCGTCGAGGTGGCCGGCCATCTGCTGCCAGAACAGGCAGGCGATGCCGGTCAGCCCGAGCAGCGCGCCGGCAATCGCGGACGGCCGCAGCGGGCGGCCCATGAACAGCCGGCCGTTGATCGAATTCAAGAGCGGCGCGGTCGAGAAGATCACCGCGACGAGGCCGCTCGGCACGACCTGCTCCGAGTAGTAGAAGCACAGGAAATTCAGGCAGAACAACGCGAAGCCCTGCGCGACGAGGTAGCGCCACGCCTCGCGCGGCGGACGCACCGGCCGGCGCATCACGCGCAGCAGCGCGAACAGCACGGCGGCCGCGAGCCAGAAGCGCCACGCGATCGACACGGGCGGCGGCACGGCGCCGAGCTGCCATTTGATCGCGATCCAGGTGGTGCCCCAGATCAGCACGGTGACGAAATAAAGCGACAGGTTCATGGCGGCAACGAAGCGAAACGAGTGAAACGGACTCAGACTGTGCCGCCGCCCCGCCCGCGCGGATTGTCCGGAATTGCGGTCTTTTTCGGGCGGCCGCACGGCGCGTCGCGCGCGCGCTTATACTCGTCGCACCATGAGTCCGCCCCTGTACGCCCCGCCCGCCGATCACGCCGCCGCCCTTGCCGGCGGTGCGATGCCGTTCGGCCTGCAGTCGGTGTGCCGCACGCTCGCCGAGGCGAACGCGACGCTCGAGCGCTTCACGTGGCTCGGCGATCATCTCGCGATCGCCGAATGGACGCGCATCACCGACGAAAGCGAGACGATCTACGAACAACCGGGCCACCACACGCTGTCGTGCTATCTCGACGGCGGCTACCGGACGGAGCGCGAACGCGTGCCGCGCTACGGCGCGCCGAGCCTGCTGTGCGCGCTGCCGGGTGACCATGAATCGCGCTGGTGGGTGCGCGGCGAGATGCACTTCATCCACCTGTACTTCCTGCCCGAGCACTTCACGCAGCGCGCGATCCGCGAACTCGATCGCGAGCCGCGCGAGCTGAAGCTCGCCGACCGCACCTATTTCGAGGATGCGCGCGTCGCGGCGCAATTCCGTTCGCTCGCGCTGGAGCGCTGGGACGATGCCGACGGGCGGCTGCGCGTGAACGAGGCCGCGCACGACGTATTGAGCCTGCTGCTGCGCGGCCAGAGCACGACGCGCACCGACGTGCCATTCCGCGGCGGACTCGCGCCGGCCGTGCGCCGCCGCGTGCGCGACTACATCGACAGCTACCTGTCGCAGCCGCTGACGCTCGGCGAACTGGCGGAGGTCGCCGCGCTGTCCGAATACCACTTCTCGCGGATGTTCCGGCTGTCGTTCGGCCGCGCGCCGCACGCGTGGGTGGCCGAGCAGCGGCTCGCGCGGGCGCGCCTGCTGCTGCGCACGACGGCGCTGCCGCTCGCGCAGGTCGCGGCCGAATGCGGCTACGCGAACGCCGGCCACTTCAGCCATCGCTTTCGCGACGCGCACGGCACGACGCCGAACGCGTACCGGCGCGCGATGCAGGGCGGCTGAGCCCCGCGCGCACCTTCAACGTGCCGGCTGGCGCAGCGCGCACCCGGCACGCATCACCGTCTCCCTGCTTACGCGCCCCGCTGCGACAATTCCTGCTCGAGCGCGGCCACGCCGGCCGGCAGGTCCACCGGCACCTTCAGGTCCATCATCGTGCGGCCGAACGCGTGCAGCGTGCGGAACAGGTTGTGTTCGCGGCACTGTTCGCCCATCTGCCCGATCCGCACGATCGGCAGCCCGAACGAGCCCGAGATCTCGACCTGGTACTGCTTCGAGATATGGCCGCACACCATCCCGGGCGTGAGCCCTTCGGGCGTCTCGATCCCGACCACCGAGTTGAGCCGGCAGTCCTTCGGCGCATAGAGCGCGAGCCCCATCGCCTCGACGCCCGCCTGCAACGCGAGCGAGCAGCGCAGGTGGCGCGCGAAGCGGCTTTCGAGCGTCTCCGCGCAGACGAGCCGCAGCGCCTCGTGCAGCGCGAGCACGCCCGACACCGGCGCCGTGTAGTGGTAGCCCGCGTTGTGCCAGAAGTTCTCCGCGAGCGCCATGTCGAGGCACCAGTGCGCGTTCGGTTCCGGACGCTGCTTCATCCGGTCCCACGCGGCGTCCGAGAACGCGATCAGCGATACGCCGGGAATCGACGACAGCCCCTTCTGGCCGCCCGTGATCACCGCATCGATGCCCCACGCGTCCATCTCGAGCGGCATCGTCGACAGCGTGCACACCGCGTCGACGACGACCAGCGCGCCGGCCGCCTTCGCGAGCGCCGCGATGTCGCGCAGTTCGCGGTTCCACACGGTGTTCGACGTCTCGCCCTGCACGATCGTGACGATCTCGGGCCGCTCGCGCGCGATCGCGTCCGCGATCTCGTCGAGGCTCGCGACCGAGCGGTCGGCCACTTCGAGCGTGGCGACGTCGGCGCCGACGCGCGTGGCCATCTCGGCCATCCGCGCGCTGAAGAAGCCGTTGCGGATCGACAGCACGCGCGTGCCGCGCCACGCGAGGTTCGAGATCGCCATTTCCATCGCGGCGGAACCGGGGCCGGCGACGCCGAGCACCCACTTCGTGCGGGTCTGGAACACGTAGCGCGCCATCTCCTTCACCTGCTCGATGATCTTCGCCATCGTCGCGCCGAGGTGGTTGATCACGATCGTGTTCGCCTTCGCGACGGCGGCCGGGATCGGGACCGGGCCGGCCCCCATCATCAGCAGCGGTTCTTCGGGCAGGATCGCGTCGAGCGGCACGACGACGGGACAGGGAATCGGCGAGTAATCGATGGACATGGCTGGTAAAAGAGGAACGGAGAAAACGCTCGGACGTCGTTCGCCGCACGGCACGGCGAACTGATCGATCATTCCGCGTTCCGCGCCCGTGCGCAAGAGGCACGCGCGCCCGGACAGCGTGACGCTGGCCCGGTCGACGGACCGGGCCAGCCGGCCGCGCCCGCGCCGCACGACCGGGTTTCGTATTGCCGCGGCATTGCCGGCCGCATGCGAAACGGTTCCAACGGACGGTCGATGCCCGCGATTTTCTCCGGCAATATTGAGACGCGCATCCTGACGCCCGAGTTCAGCATGCCGCATGCATCTACCGGAATACCGGTCACCACGACAAAAATCGCGCGACTGGCATCGGCACACGAAAACCAGACCGGCACAAAAACATCCACTATCGCAGCATCTATTGGTGGGCGATTTCACCCATTACCGCACGACGTCGCATCCAGACCGCATCAACATATTGATTTATATGAGCAATATTAAAATACAAGGCGGACCTTCCGAATACACGCCGGACTAACCCAGGCGCATGCCAGCGCCGCCGATCCGTTAAATCGATACCCGCGATTTCGATTTTACGCAAGCCGCCCCTTTTCTCAGGTTGACGATATCGCTTCCGTAATGAACAATCGTCTGCAGAATCGAAAACCGATTTTTCGAGACGAACGAGACCCGGGGGTTGCGCGACGGTTTTCCAGGTCGTTTGACGAAAAATCCCAACCAAAATCAATCAACCGGGCCAGAAATTCGCGAGCCATGAACCAGATTCAGACCATGCGTGTGTTCGTCTGCGTCGCCGAGCAGCAGAGCTTCCGGCGCGCGGCGCACCATCTAGGCGTGTCCAACGCGCTCGTCACGCGCTCGATCGCGATGCTCGAGTCTCACCTGAACACGCGGTTGATCCACCGCACCACGCGCAACCTGTCGCTGACCGAGGCCGGCCTGCGCTACCTCGACGGCTGCCGTGCGCTGCTCGAGGAATTCGACCATCTCGAGGCATCCGTCGCGCACGCGGTGCGCGAGCCGGCCGGCACGCTGCGCGTCGTCGCGTCGGGCCTGCTGTCGCCGCTCGCGCTGACGCCGCTCGTCAGCAGTTTCCGGCACCGCTACCCCGAATTGCGCGTGCAGCTCACCGTCGCCGAGGGGCCGCTCGACGTGCTCGATTCGGGCTACGACGTCGGCATCGTGACCGGCAACCGGCTCGACGGCAACCCGACGCTGATCGGCCACGCGCTCACGCCGAACCCGTTCGTCGCCTGCGCGGCGCCCGCCTATCTCGAACGGCGCGGCGAGCCGCGCGCACCCGACGACCTGCCGGGCCACGACTGGGTCGCGCTCGCGCCGCACCAGCATGCGCCCGCGTGGCGGCTGGTCGGCCACGACGGCGTCACGCATTCGGTCACGGTGCGCCCGACCTGCACGGTCAACCAGCTGGCGCTCGTGCACGCTGCAACCGTCGCCGGGTCCGGCATCGCGGTACTGCCCGAGCCGAGCGTCGCCGACGCACTCGCCACCGGCACGCTGGTGCGGCTGTTGCCCGCTTACCGGATCGACGACCCGGACGCGCAGCTGTCGCTCGTCTACCCGAACCGCCAGTACGTGCCGGCCCGCACGCGCAGCTTCGTCGAGCATGCGCTCGAGCATTTCGGCGCGCAGGCGGCCCGCGAGCGGACCGGCTACGGCTTCCTGCACACGCCCGATCGCGCCGAGATCGTCGCGGGCCGGCAGACGGGCCTGCAGTAAACTGCACGCGACAGCCATCGGAGGTGCAGCGTGCGCGTGATCCTGTTCAGCAGCCGGCAGTACGACGACGAATCGTTCACCGCCGCCAATCGGTCATTCGGTTATCGGCTGCACTTCCAGCCGTCGCACCTCGACGCGGAAACCGCGATCCTCGCGCACGGCTATGAGGTCGTCTGCCCGTTCGTCAACGACACCGTCGACGCGGCCGTGCTCGAACGGCTCGCCGACGGCGGCACGCGCCTGATCGCGCTGCGCTCGGCCGGCTTCAACCATGTCGACCTGGCGGCCGCCGAGCGGCTCGGCATCGCGGTCGTGCGGGTGCCCGCGTATTCGCCGCATGCGGTCGCCGAACACGCGGTCGCGCTGATCCTCGCGCTCAACCGCCGGCTGCCGCGCGCGGTGGCACGCACGCGCGAAGGCGACTTCTCGCTGAACGGCCTGCTCGGCTTCGACCTGCACGGCAAGACCGTCGGCGTGATCGGCACGGGCCTGATCGGCCGCGTGTTCGCGAAGATCATGATGGGCTTCGGGATGCATGTGCTCGCACACTCGATGCCGCCGTACGACGAGGAGCTGATCGCGTACGGCGCGCGCTACGTCGAGCTGGACGAACTGCTGCACCATGCCGACATCATCAGCCTGCACTGCCCGCTGCTGCCGTCGACGCACCATCTGATCAACGCGCAGACGCTCGCGCGGATGAAGCACGGCGCGATGCTGATCAATACCGGCCGCGGCGGCCTGGTCGATGCGCCGGCGCTGATCGACGCGCTCAAGAGCGGCCAGCTCGGCCATCTCGGGCTCGACGTGTACGAGGAGGAAAGCGGCCTCTTCTTCGAAGATCACTCCGACCTGCCGCTGCAGGACGACGTGCTCGCGCGCCTGCTGACGTTCCCGAACGTGATCGTCACGTCGCACCAGGCGTTCTTCACGCGCGAGGCGCTCGCCGAGATCGCGCACACGACGCTGCTGAACATCGAGGCGTGGCACGCCGGCACGCCGACCAACGTCGTCACGACGGGGCGCTGAGGCGCGTCGTTCCGCACGGCGGTGGCGCAGCGTTGGCGCGGCGCCTGAGCGCGCGCGATCCATCAACGATTCGTCAATTTATTTCGACTGATGTAACGCCGCGCGCGCGGCGTCTGCTATCGTTGCGCCGACCTCCCCCCTGCTTCTGCCGCTCATGCGTTTCGACGACTCCGCCATTGCCGCGGTCTACCGCGCCATCTTCGAACGGCGCGACATGCGCCACTTCACGCCGGCGCCCGTCGATCCGGCCACGCTCGCGCGGTTGCTGCGCGCCGCGCATCACGCGCCAAGCGTCGGCTTCATGCAGCCGTGGCGCTTCATCCGCATCACCGATCCCGCGCTGCGCACCGCGATCCATGCGCTGGTCGAGGCCGAGCGCCGCGCAACCGCCGACGCGCTCGGCGAGCGGCAGGACGAATTCATGCGGCTGAAGGTCGAAGGCGTGCGCGAATGCGGCGAACTGCTGGTCGTCGCGCTGACCGACGACCGCGAGCGCCACGTGTTCGGCCGCCGCACGCTGCCGGAGATGGACCTCGCGTCGGCCGCCTGCGCGATCCAGAACATGTGGCTCGCCGCGCGCGCCGAAGGGCTCGGGATGGGCTGGGTGTCGCTGTTCGATGTCGACGCGCTGCGCACGTTGCTCGGCATGCCGGCCGGCGCGAAGCCGATCGCCGTGCTGTGCGTCGGGCACGTCGACGCGTTCTATGCGAAGCCGATGCTCGAGGAAGAGCGGTGGGCCGCGCGGATGCCGATCGAGGCGTGCCTGTTCGAAAACGGCTGGGATGCGTCGGCGGCCGGGGTCGCCGATGGCAACGCAGCATCCGGCGCGACCGGCGGATCATCGCCGTCGCCCGAGGTTGCCGCAGCGGACGACCGCTCCGGCTCGACACCCGCCGGCGCCCTGTCCGACCGCTGACGGGATGCACGAGGCGCGGAACGGCCGCTTCGCCGGTCTTGCTCCGACCCGATATTACGCCTCCCGTCGCTCTCGCTCTCGCTCTCGCTCTCGCCCTTGCCTTGCCTTGGCCGAGCGCCGAGCACTGAGCACTGAGCACCGCCAAATCCCACACTTTGGGCGCACCTTGGCCGTCACCCGTCGCACGCCGGCAACAACCATTTTGACCCCGAGCATAGGGGTTTTCACTGAAGTAGAATCGCGGCTGACATCTCCTCGCCTCGCCCCTTCCGCGCATGCCGCGCCGATCTCGGGCCGCGGCCTTTTCCGTAGCCCACCGCGATGCCATTACCTCTTTTCGCCCTTGCCGTCGCCGCATTTGGAATCGGTACCACCGAGTTCGTGATCATGGGGCTGCTGCCCAACGTCGCCCGCGACCTCGGCGTATCGATCCCGGCCGCCGGGATGCTCGTGTCGGGCTACGCGCTCGGCGTGACGATCGGCGCGCCAATCCTCGCGATCGTCACCGCGAAGATGCCGCGCAAGCGCGCGCTGATGGGCCTGATCGGGCTGTTCATCGCGGGCAACCTGTTCTGCGCGATCGCGCCCGGCTATGCGGTGCTGATGGCCGCGCGGGTCGTCACGGCGTTCTGCCACGGCGCGTTCTTCGGGATCGGCTCGGTGGTCGCGAGCAACCTCGTCGCGCCGAACCGCCGCGCGCAGGCGATCGCGCTGATGTTCACCGGCCTCACGCTCGCGAACGTGCTCGGCGTGCCGCTCGGCACCGCGCTCGGCCAGGCGTACGGCTGGCGCGCGACGTTCTGGGCCGTCACCGGCATCGGCATCGCCGCGGCCGCCGCGCTCGCGGTGTGTCTGCCGAAGCACCTCGCGATGCCCGACACCAGCATCACGCGCGAATTCAGCGTGCTGAAGCACCCGCAGGTGCTGATGGTGCTCGGCATCAGCGTGCTCGCGTCGGCGAGCCTGTTCAGCGTGTTCACGTACATCACGCCGATCCTCGAGGACGTGACGGGCTTCTCGCCGCGCCAGGTCACCTACGTGCTGCTGCTGTTCGGTCTCGGCCTGACCGTCGGCGGCACGCTCGGCGGCAAGCTCGCCGACTGGCGCCGGATGCCGTCGCTGATCGCGACGCTCGCGCTGATCGGCATCGTCCTCGCGCTGTTCGCGGGCACGATGCACCTGCCGTTCGCGGCACTCGCGACGATCTTCGTCTGGGGCATCCTCGCGTTCGCGATCGTGCCGCCGCTGCAGATCCTGATCGTCGATCGCGCGAGCGACGCGCCGAACCTCGCGTCGACGCTGAACCAGGGCGCGTTCAACCTCGGCAACGCGACGGGCGCCTGGCTCGGCGGGATGGCGATCGGATCCGGCGTGTCGCTCGTGAACCTGCCGTGGGTCGGTGCAGCGATGGCGGTCGCCGCACTCGCGCTCACGCTGTGGTCGGCGTCGCTCGAACGCCGCCCGGTGAGCGGGCCGACCGGATACGTATGACGCGTGCGCGGCGGCACGGCGCGCGTCCGCGCCCGCGCGCCGCCGCGATCGTTGCGCACGCAACCCCATTCGATCCTGACGGCCTTCATGGACCTTTCAGGGGCCACGGTGTAGCATCGCGGCCGATGAAAGCCATTCTCAATCGTGATTTCCTCGCGCTGATCCTCAGCGTCGCGGTGGTCGGTCTCGGCACCGGCGCCACGATGCCGCTCACCGCGCTCGCCTTGACCGAAGCCGGACACGGCACCAACGTCGTCGGCATGCTGACGGCCGCGCAGGCCCTGGGCGGTCTCGCGATCGTCCCGTTCGTCACCGCACTCGCACGGCGCATCGGCGCGCGCCGCGCGATCGTCGTGTCGGTCGTGCTGCTCGCCGCGGCCACCGCGCTGATGCAGTTCACGTCGAACCTGATCGTGTGGGGTGCGCTGCGCGTGCTGTGCGGCGCGGCGCTGATGCTGCTGTTCACGATCGGCGAGGCATGGGTCAACCAGCTCGCCGACGACTCGACACGCGGCCGCGTGGTCGCGATCTACGCGACCAATTTCACGCTGTTCCAGATGACGGGCCCGGTGCTCGTCAGCCAGATCGCCGGCGCGACGCGCATCCGCTTCGCGCTGTGCGGCGCGCTGTTCCTGCTCGCGCTGCCGGCGCTCGCGACGATCCGGCGCGCGCCGCTCGCCGGCGACGACGCACATCACGCAGCGCACGACAGCTGGTTCGCCGTACTGCCGCGCATGCCCGCGCTGATCATCGGCACGGGCTTCTTCGCGCTGTTCGATACGCTCGCGCTGTCGCTGCTGCCGCTCTATGCGATGGATCACGGCGTTGCGAGCGCGACCGCCGTGCTGCTCGCGTCGATCATGCTGTTCGGCGACACCGCGATGCAGTTCCCGATCGGCTGGCTCGCGGACAAGCTCGGCCGCGAACGCGTGCACCTCGGCGCCGGCTGGATCGTGCTCGCAGGCCTGCCGCTGCTGCCGTTCGTGATCGCGAACCCGTGGCTATGCTGGCCGCTGCTGTTCGTGCTGGGCGCGGCGGCCGGCAGCATCTACACGCTGTCGCTCGTCGCGTGCGGCGAACGCTTTCGCGGCGCGGCGCTCGTCACCGCGAGCTCGCTCGTGTCGGCGTCGTGGAGCGCCGCGAGCTTCGGCGGTCCGCTGGTCGCCGGCGCGTTGATGGAGCAACTCGGCAGCAACGCGCTGATCGGCGTGCTGGTCGTCTGCGTCGCCGCGTTCGTCGCGGCAGCGCTGTGGGAACGACGCGCCGCGTTGCAGCGCGCGGTCTGACGTTGGCGTTGGCGTTGGCGTTTATGCTGACGCCGATGCCGATGCCGATGCCGATGCCGACGCTAACGCTGGCGCCGACTCAGACACCCTGACACTGAAACGCGTGCGCAGCATCACCCACCAGCACGCATCGACGCACACGCGCGCCCCGCCGACAAAACGAAAACGGCCCACTTAATGCGGGCCGCCCTGTCCTTCCGGACTACGCGCTACGTGTCGCGCCGCGATCCGTCACGCGCCCCGCGCGGGAAGGATCTTGCCGGCACAGGTGCCGAAGCCGACGCGATAACCATCGCCCTGGCACCACCCGGCGAGCGTGAGCTCGTCGCCGTCCTCGATGAACGCGCGGCTGCCGCCGCCGTTCAGCGCGAGCGGCTCCTTGCCGTTCCACGTCAGTTCGAGCAGGCTGCCGAACGAATCCTTCGTCGGCCCGCTGATCGTGCCCGAACCCATCAGGTCGCCCACGCGCGTGTTGCAGCCTGCGACCGTGTGATGCGCGAGCTGCTGCGCCATCGTCCAGTACATGTGCCTGAAGTTGGTGCGGCAGATCGACGTCGCTTCGGGCGCACCTTCGGCGCGCAGCGTCACTTCGAGCGCGATGTCGAATGCATGCTTGCCCGCGTGCCGCAGATACGCGAGCGGCTGCGGCGACTGTTCGGGCTGCGCGACGCGAAACGGTTCGAGCGCGTCGAGCGTGACGATCCAGGGCGAGATCGTCGTCGCGAAGCCCTTCGAGTTGAACGGGCCGAGCGGCACGTATTCCCACTGCTGGATGTCGCGCGCGCTCCAGTCGTTCAGCAGCACCATCCCGAAGATGTGCGCTTCGGCATCCTCGCACGCGATCGGCTCGCCGAGCGCATTGCCGCGGCCGACGATGAAGCCCGTCTCCAGTTCGATGTCGAGCTTGCGGCACGCGCCGAACACCGGACGCTCCTGGTCGGGCAGCTTCAGCTGCCCATTCGGGCGCCGCACCGGCGTGCCGCTCACGACCACCGACGACGCACGGCCGTTGTAGCCGATCGGCATCTCCGACCAGTTCGGCAGCAGCGCATTCTTCGGATCGCGAAACATCGAGCCGACGTTGGTCGCATGCTCCTTCGACGAATAGAAATCGGTGTAGCCGGGAATGTCGACCGGCAGGTGCAGCGTCGCATCGCGCTGTGCGACGAGCGCTTGCGCGCGCAACGCAGCGTCATCGCGCAGTCGCGCGTCGTCGCGCGAAAACAGCGTCGACAGTTGCACACGCACGCTGCGCCACGCATCGCGGCCGAGCGCGATGAACGCATTGAGCGTCGGCGCGGCGAACACGTCGGCGCCGGCCGGCAGCGTCACGAGGCCCGCACGCGCGAGCGCGGCGAGGTCGACGATCTGGTCGCCGAGCGCGACGCCCGCGCGGCGCGCCGGTTGCTTCGCATCGCTGAAGATCCCGAACGGCAGGTTCTGGATCGGGAAATCGCAGGCGGGATCGTTCGCCGTCTCGACCCAGCTCTTGCGAGCCGGGTCGAGCGTCGCGCGCCAGTCTTGGGTATCGCTCATCGTTGCTCCGGATTGAAGTGTTTCCTGATGCCTTGCCAGCATTCGAAGTAGTCGGCCTGCAGCTGCGCGGTGTCGAGCGCATAGCGCGTCGGCCGGATCAGCGTGCGGGTTTCGAACATGAACGCCATCGTCGCGTCGACCTTGTGCGGCTTCGTCGTGTCGCTCGCCGACGCCTTCTCGAACGTGTCCGCGTCCGGCCCGTGGCCCGACATGCAGTTGTGCAGGCTCGCGCCACCCGGCACGAAGCCTTCGGCCTTCGCGTCGTACGCGCCGTGCACGAGCCCCATGAACTCGCTCGCGACGTTGCGGTGGAACCAGGGCGGGCGGAACGTATCCTCGGCCGCGAGCCAGCGCGGCGGGAAGATCACGAAGTCGATCGTGTCGACGCCCGGCGTGTCGCTGGGCGACTGCAGCACGAGAAAGATCGACGGATCGGGATGGTCGAAGCTGATCGAGCCGATCGTGTTGAACAGGCGCAGGTCGTATTTGTACGGCGCGTAGTTGCCGTGCCACGCGACGACGTCGAACGGCGAATGGCCGATGTCCGCGCGCCACAGGCGCCCGTTCAGCTTCGCGACCAGCTCGAACGCGCCCTCGCGATCCTCGTACGCGGCCTGCGGCGTGAGGAAATCGCGCGGGTTCGCGAGGCCGTTCGAACCGATGGGGCCGAGGTCCGGCAGGCGCAGCAGCGCGCCGAAGTTCTCGCAGATGTAGCCGCGCGCATCGCCGTCCGGCAGCGCGACGGAAAAACGCACGCCGCGCGGAATCACCGCGATCTCGAACGGCTCGACGTCGAGCCGGCCGAATTCGGTCGCGATGAAGAGCCGCCCCTGCTGCGGCACGATCAGCAGCTCGCCGTCGGCGCTGTAGAAAAAGCGGTCCTGCATCGAGCGGTTCGCCGCGTACAGGTGGATCGCACAGCCGTTCATCGCGGCCGCCGAGCCGTTGCCGGCCATCGTCACGAACCCTTCGACGAAATCGGTCGGCTCGACCGGCATCGGCAGCGGATCCCAGCGCAGCTGGTTCGGCGGCGTCGGCGGCACGTCGGCCGAATCGCCGAATTCCGACACGAGCCACTGCGGGCCCGTGAACGGCTCGAACGGCCGGTGCACGGCCGCCGGCCGGATCCGGTACAGCCACGAGCGGCGGTTGTGGCTGCGCGGTGCGGTAAACGCGGTGCCCGACAGCTGCTCCGCATACAGCCCGTACGGCGCGCGCTGCGGCGAGTTGCGGCCGTGCGGCAGCGCGCCGGGCAGCGCCTCGGTCGCGAATTCGTTCGCGAATCCGCTCAGGTAGCCGGCGGTCGCCGGTTTCGACAGGTCAAGCGTCATCGTTTCCTTTCTCCATCAATTCAAGGCGGCGTTCGGCGCCTGCGCCCCGCTGCGCCGCGTGACGCCGGCCAGGCCCAGCACGAACAGCGCCGAGCACAGCACGGGCACCGCGGCCGCATGGAACAGCGCGCCGTTGGTCCAGTTGAGCGCAATCAGTTGTCCGCCGACGAGCGGCCCGAGCACCGAGCCGATCCGGCCGATGCCGAGGCTCCAGCCGATGCCGGTCGAGCGCAGCGACGTCGGGTAATACTGGCCCGCGAGCGCGTTCACGGCCGGCTGCCCGCCGACCACGCAGAACCCGCCGGCGAACACGACGAGCAGCAGCCACGGCAGCGCATGCGCGACCGAGCCGATCAGCCCCACCGACACGGCCGCGCATGCGAAGCACGCGAACAGCACGCGCACGAAGCCGTAGCGTTCGATGAACCAGCCGAGCGACAGCGTGCCGATCACGCCGCCCGTCTGCAGCACCGTGCCGACGATCACCGCCGTGCCCGGCGAATAGCCCGCGTCGCGCATCACCGTCGGCAGCCAGTTCGACAGGAAGTACAGGTCGATCAGGTTCATGAAGCTGATTGCCCACAGCAGCAGCGTGACCGGCAGGCGGCCATGACGGAACAGCTCGGCGACCGGCGCGCCGCTCGCCGCGCGCTCGCGCACGACGAGGCGCGTGGTCGCGTCGATGCCGGCCTGCGGCGCGAAGCGCGCGAGCCAGGCGCGTGCCTGCGCGTCGCGCCCTTTCAGCACCAGGAACTGCAGCGATTCGGGCAGCCGCGCGAACATCGCGAGCGTCAGCACCAGCGGCACCGCGCCGCCGACGAAGAACACCGAGCGCCAGCCGAGCGCCGGAATCAGCGCGGCGCTGATGAAGCCGCCGAGCGCGGCGCCGAGCGTGAAGCCGCACGACACGATCATCATCCGCTTCACGCGATGGGCGGCCGGGCTGAACTCGCCGACCAGCGCCATCGCGTTCGGCATGATGCAGCCGAGGCCGAGGCCCGTGACGAAGCGCAGCGCCATCAGCACCGGGATCGAACCCGCGAACGGCGTCGCGAGCATCGTCACCGCGAAGAACAGCGTCGAGCCGATCAGCACCGGGCGCCGCCCGATCCGGTCGGCCAGCACCGACAACCCGAGCGCGCCGAGCAGCATCCCGAACAGGCTCGCGCTGAACACGGGCCCGAGCGCCTGCTTCGGCACGCCCCATTCGGCGATCACGCTCGGCGCGACATACCCCATCGCCTGCGCATCGAAGCCGTCGATCACGAGACACAGCCCGCACAACACGAGCAGCATCCAGTGAAAGCCCGGGCGATGCGTGTCGTCGATCACGCGCTCGACTTCGAGCACGCGCGCGTCGGCCGGCGCCGCGCTCATTGCGCCGCCTCGGCGGCCGGATGCACGGGCGGCGTCACGCCCTGGCGCGCGAGCGCCATCGCTTCGCGCAGCACGTCGGCGTCGCCGATCTGGTTCGCGAGCAGCAGGATCAGCTTCGCGTTGACGAGCTGGCTGTCGGCGTCCGACAGGTCGCGATGCATGTCGATCAGCGCTTCGTAGAACGCGTCCGGATCGGCCAGGCGCGGGCGGGTGTCGAGTCGGGGCATGACGGGTGTCTCCGGTATCGTTGTCGTAGTCAATGCGCGGTTGCGCGTGCGCAGGTCGCGCGCGCCAGTGCGTCGGCGATCGCCTGGCGCTCGAGCGTGCGCATCCGTGCACAGACGTGCTGGTCGGGACGCAGCAGGTAGAACGTGCCGGGCTTCGCGTCGTAGCGTTGCGCGACGAAACCGTCGACGTCCTCCACGACGTCGACGCCGGCCACCGGTTGCGCATGCCCGGCCGGCACGACCAGCACCGGCCGCACCGGCAGCGCGAGGCCGTCGAGCGCCTGCGCGAGCGCGGCGGCGTCGCCCGGCAGCCCGAACAGCATGCCCGCGAAGCCGTCGCCCAGATGCCGCAGCAGCCAGCCGGACGCACCCTGCGCGCGCACCGGCGCATCGGCCGCCGCCGCGCCCGGCCGCATCGCGCACGCGAACGCGTCGCCGTTGCGGTCCGGCGTGTTCAGCGGCGAATCGGTCAGCACGGCAGGCACCGACAGGCGGCCGCTGTTCACGAGCTTGCGCGCGAATTCGCAGTCGCGCGCTAGCTTCAGCGTCGCGTCGCGGAACACGCGCGACACCGCGCTCTTCGGCGTGATGAAATCGGTCGAGCGCGTCGAATTGCGGATGTTCTCGTCGGCCGCGAACTCGCGCTCGCTCGCGTAGGTGTCGAGCAGGCGGTCGTGCGCGCGGCCGTCGAGCACGAGCTTCAGCTTCCACGCGAGGTTGTCCGCGTCCTGCACGCCGCTGTTCGCGCCGCGCGCACCGAACGGCGACACGCCGTGCGCGGAATCGCCCGCGAACAGCACGCGGCCATGACGGAACGTGTCCATCCGCTGGCAGCGGAACGTATAGACGCTCACCCATTCGAGCTCGAACTCGACGTCCGGCCCGAGCAGCGCGCGCACGCGCGGGATCACGCGTTCCGGCTGCTTCTCGGCGACCGGATCGGCGTCCCAGCCGAGCTGGAAGTCGATGCGCCACACGTTGTCGGGCTGGCGGTGCAGCAGCACCGACTGGTTGCGATGGAACGGCGGATCGAACCAGAACCAGCGTTCGGTCGGGAATTCCGCCTTCATCTTCACGTCGGCGATCAGGAAGCGGTCCTTGAACGTGCGGCCGCGGCTCTCGAGGCCCATCGCCGCGCGCATCGGGCTGCGCGAGCCGTCGGCCGCGATCACGTATTGCGCGCGCAGCGTCTCGATCCCTTCCGGCGTCTCGACGGTGAGCGTCGCGTGTTCCGCCGATTGCGCGACACCCGTCACCTTGTGCTTCCAGCGAATGTCGAGGTTGGGCAGCGCGAACGCGCGCTCGGCCAGATAGCCTTCGACGTAGTACTGCTGCAGGTTGATGAACGCGGGACGCGCGTGGCCTTCCTCCGGCAGCAGGTCGAACGCATACAGCTGTTCGTCCTGCAGGAACACCTTGCCTACATGCCAGCTCACGCCCTTGTCGACGAAGCGCTCGCCGCAGCCGAGCCGGTCGAAGATCTCGAGCGTGCGCTTCGCGAAGCAGATCGCGCGCGAGCCCGTCGACAGCGTGTCGTCGTCGTCGAGCAGCACGACCGGCACACCCTGCTGCGCCAGGTCGATCGCGGCCGACAGGCCCACCGGGCCCGCGCCGACGACGATCACCGGGTGGAGGGTCGCGTCATCGCCGGCGGCGCGCGTCGCGCGCGGCCGGTAGTCGAACTTCAGCGTCTGGTAATCGATGCTCATGGTCGCCATCCGCTCCTCAACCCTGCCGTGCGCATGCCGGCGCGCGCAGCGTCGTTCCGCTCAGGCCCGTTGCCCGCCGCCGCCGCGGCCCGCCCTGTTCCGTCCACTTCCTGTCAACCGCCACGTCTCGCTCCTTGCTTCCTGTTGATCCGATTCGGGAAACGGCACCGCTGCGGGCGCCCGAACGCCGCTTTTCTTGATCGGCGACACATTCTTGGATTTACGAATAGTAAAACCAATTACGAATAGTGAAATCAACGTAAACCCTAGCCGCCGGTTTCGGAACGGGATAACCATATGAGCGAAACGCCAAGCCGAGCCGGGCTCGCGCTGCTAATATCGAGAGATGAGGCGGCCCTTTCGGCCGCCATTTTTTCCTTCCCACGCCGATGATTCCGCCCAACATTCCCGAGCTGGTCGTCCGTGCCGGGCAACTGCCGTATCTGCGGGAACACCTTGCGCTCGCCGAGGGCGGCACCGCGTGCGCCAATCTGCCGGAGCGCACGCTCGCGAGCGCCTATGAACCGATCTACGACGTGACGATGCCCGGCGCGCCGCAGTCGACGTCGTTCGCGGACGCGATCGAGCGCTACGGCGACGAACTCGGCTTCCAGGCCGTCACGCTGGTCACGGGCACGCCGCACGACCCGGTCGATTCGGCCGTCGACGACCAGACGCTCGTCGCGATCGACCGGCTGTCGCGCGCGCTGCACGCGATCAACTTCTTCGGCGCGCAACGTCACGGGCTGCTGTTCCTGCGCGTGCACGAACGGCTGCTCAAGAGCGTGAAGTACGACCACGGCAAGCATTTCTCGTCGGTGCTGCAGCGCTTCGGGCTGCCGACCGAGCGGATCGTGATCGAGCTGCCGGCCGTCGCGGTCGCGCACAAGACCTTCCTCGGCTACCTGACGCGTAGCTACCAGCATCACGGCTTCAAGGTCGCCGACAAGCTGCCCGACCCGGGCCGGATCCTCGCGGTCGAATCGGAGATGGCGCGGCCCGACTACATCAAGATGGATGCGGGCATCGCGCTGCGCGACGGGATGGTGAAGGCGCTGGTCGCGTATGCGCAGCGCGTGCGGATTCCGCTGATTTTCGACGGCGTCGTCGACGAGACGCAGTGCGAGCTGCTGCGCCAGCACGACGTGCGGTTCATGCAGGGGCCGGTGTTCGCGAAGGTCGTCACGGCCTGATTGGCGGTGTGGCTGCCGGCGCGCGGGGAGCGCCGCGCAGGATCGTGGATTCGATTCAGCGAGTGGGTAGCGGTGAGGATCGGGATGTCGGCGCGCCCGCTCGCGTGCTCGGGCGCCCCGGCGACACGCCGCGCAGGGCCTGTTTCAGACCGTCTGCCCGAGCCGCTGCGCGAGCGCCTTCAGCTTCGGCCCGACCTGCGTGCGGAACACGTCCTCGTCCATCGACGACGCAGGCCCGCTGCAGCTCAGGATCAGCCAGCGCCCCTCGCGCGGCTCGCGAAACGGCACGGCCGCCGCGTTCACGTCCATGTGCCACGCGCGGAACGAATAACAGCATCCGCCCGCGGAGAATTCGGCCACCGCGTCCTGGGCTGCCGCGACGAGTGCATCCGCATCGGCCGCGCCGCCCGCCGCCCGGTGCAGATCCGCGTAGAGCGCGCGGCGCACGTCCTCCGGCTGCACGGCCAGGTACGCGCGCCCCATCGAGCTCGTCAGCATCGACAGCCGCGAGCCGGGCGCCAGCCCGAGCGTCAGCGCCGTTTCGCTGCGGATCGTCTCCAGATAGATCATGTCGAGCCCGTCCCGGCAGCCGAGCGACACGGCCGCGCCGATCTCGCGCGCGAGCGCCTGCATGTGCGGCCGCGCGAGATCGAGGGTGCCCGAGCCGGACAGCAGCGCGTAGCCGAGCGACAGCACGCCGGCGTCGAGCGCATACTTTCCGAGCGTCTCGTCGTAGCGCAGGTAGCCGAGCACGGTCAGCGTGTACGCGAGCCGGTTCACCGTCGCCTTCGGCAGCCCGGTGCGCTCCGCGAAGTCGCGATTGCCGAGCATCGTCTCGCCGGGCCGGAAGGCGCGCAGCAGGTCGAGCCCGCGCGCGAGCGCAACGACAAACTTGCGTTCGTCGATCGTGGTTTCGTCGATGGTTGAAAGCGTCATCTGATGCTACACTGGGTTCGTTTTGCAAAACATTGTTCCGCACAGCGGAACCTGAGTCAAGCGAACTTTAGACATCGGGCCAGGCGGCGAAGCGCCAACCCGGGGCCGACAGGAGATGAAACGATGGCTGCTGCAACCTTTCATTGGGACGATCCGCTGCTGCTCGACCAGCAACTGACCGAAGAAGAGCGGATGGTGCGCGATGCCGCGCACGCGTACGCGCGGGACAAGCTCGCGCCGCGCGTGACCGAAGCGTTCCGCCACGAGCGCACCGACGCCGAGATCTTCCGCGAGATGGGCGAGATCGGCCTGCTCGGCCCGACGATTCCTGAAGAATACGGCGGCCCCGGTCTCAATTACGTGAGCTACGGGCTGATCGCGCGCGAAGTCGAGCGCGTCGACTCCGGCTACCGCTCGATGATGTCCGTGCAGTCGTCGCTCGTGATGGTGCCGATTCACGAATTCGGCTCGGACGCGCAGAAGCAGAAATACCTGCCGAAGCTCGCGAGCGGCGAATGGATCGGCTGCTTCGGGCTGACCGAGCCGAACCACGGCTCCGACCCGGGCAGCATGGTCACGCGCGCGAAGAAGGTGCCCGGCGGCTATTCGCTGTCCGGCGCGAAGATGTGGATCACCAACTCGCCGATCGCCGACGTGTTCGTCGTGTGGGCGAAACTGGAAGAAAACGGCAAGGACGCAATCCGCGGCTTCATTCTCGAGAAGGGCTGGAAGGGACTGTCGGCGCCGGCGATCCACGGCAAGGTCGGGCTGCGTGCGTCGATCACCGGCGAGATCGTCCTCGACGAAGTGTTCGTGCCCGAAGAGAACCTGATGCCCGACGTGAGCGGCCTGCGCGGCCCGTTCACGTGCCTGAACTCGGCGCGCTACGGGATCGCCTGGGGCGCGCTCGGCGCAGCCGAGTCCTGCTGGCACACCGCGCGCCAGTACGTGCTCGACCGCAAGCAGTTCGGCCGCCCGCTCGCCGCGAACCAGCTGATCCAGAAGAAGCTCGCCGACATGCAGACCGAAATCACGCTCGGCCTGCAAGGCGTGCTGCGTCTCGGCCGGATGAAGGACGAAGGCACGGCGGCCGTCGAGATCACGTCGATCATGAAGCGCAACTCGTGCGGCAAGGCACTCGACATCGCGCGGCTCGCGCGCGACATGCTCGGCGGCAACGGCATCTCGGACGAATTCGGCGTCGCGCGCCACCTCGTGAACCTCGAAGTGGTGAATACGTACGAAGGCACGCACGACATCCATGCGCTGATCCTCGGCCGCGCCCAGACGGGCATCCAGGCATTCTTCTGATCATTCTGATGCGCGGCGCGGCGCCCTTCGCGCCGCATCGTCGCCGCTGAAACGACACGGCCCGCCCGGCATCGCTGCCGGGCGGGCCGTTTTCATCGACGCGCGTTCGTCACGCGCCGCCGATGCGGCAGCCGCTCCTTACTTGTTCGGCTGCGGCGTGAGGCGCAGGTACGGCCGCACGGCGTTGAAACCCTTCGGGAAGCGTTTCTTCAGCTCTTCCGGATCCTGCAGCGACGGCACGATCACGACGTCGTCGCCGTCCTTCCAGTTGCCGGGCGTCGCGACCTTGTAATTGTCGGTCAGCTGCAGCGAGTCGATCACGCGCAACACTTCGTCGAAGTTACGGCCGGTGCTGGCCGGATAGGTGATGGTGAGCCGCACCTTCTTGTTCGGGTCGATCACGAACAGCGAGCGCACCGTCAGCGTTTCGTTCGCGTTCGGGTGGATCATGTCGTACAGCTGCGAAACCTTGCGGTCCGCGTCGGCGATGATCGGGAAACCGACCACGGTCGACTGCGTTTCGTTGATGTCGTTGATCCAGCCCTTGTGCGATTCGACGCCGTCGACCGACAGCGCGATCACCTTCACGTTGCGTTTCTCGAATTCGCCCTTCAGCTTCGAGGTCAGCCCGAGTTCAGTCGTGCACACCGGCGTGTAATCGGCCGGGTGCGAGAACAGGACACCCCAGCTGTCGCCCAGCCACTCGTGAAACTTGATGGGGCCCAGGCTCGATTCCTGCTCGAAATCCGGTGCGATGTCGCCAAGACGCAGACTCATGATGTTCCCTCCTCGAACGATGCTGGTTGAAACCGCGCGCTGGATGGCGCGGGACAGTCCATCAGCTTACGGGAAGCAATGAGACATGCGAACGATTATTACGTTTGATATTCATACTTTTTTGTCATTTTTGCCGGGTGGCGGCGCGGCACGAATGGCGCCCAGGGAAACTTTTCGTATCGTCTGAAGCTCTGTTGACGATTACGAGTCGTTTACCATGCAGTCTTGCACTGCCGCCGTTTATTTGTCCCGGCTCGCCAGCGGGCAGGCGTTTCGCTAGGATGTGAACCTGCAGCATGACAGCATGAAGGGAGTTGCAATGTCGGAAATCAACAAGGAGAAACTGATGTCGGATATCAAAACCGTTCTCGCGGACGCCGAGGATCTGCTTAAGCAAGCGGCGAGCAGCACGGGCGACCGTGCGGCCGAACTGCGCGAAAAAGCCCTGTCGCGCCTGAAGCAGGCCAAGGAAAAGGCAACCGACGTCCAGGTCGTGGTGGTCGAGAAAGGCAAGAAGGCCGCGCGCGCGACCGACGACTACGTGCACGAGCATCCGTGGACGTCGATCGGCGTCGCCGCCGGCGTCGGTGTGCTGATCGGCCTGCTGATCAACCGCAAGTAACGCGCTCGGCGCCGTTCCGCCCCATGCGCCGCCCGGTGCGGCACATGGGCGCCGAAGCCGGCCGGCGGTTCGCCGCCGGCCAGCTTTGACCTAGACGCTCACTGCGCGCGCAAGCGCCTTATTCATGACGACAGACACCCACTCGCAGCCGTCCGGCCAGGGACCGTTGCGCCGCTTCGTCGGCTCCGCGATCGGCCTGCTGCAGACGCGCCTCGAACTGGTCGGCATCGAACTCGCCGAGGAGAAGGAACGCCTGATGGGCGTGCTGTTCCTCGGGCTCGCGGCCATGATGCTCGCGACGATGGCGCTCATCAGCCTGACCGTGCTCGTCACGATCGCGTTCTGGGACACCTACCGGTGGCAATCGCTCGCGGTCATCACCGCGCTGTACGCGATCGCCGGTATCGCATGTGCGCTGAAGGCGCGCACGGGCCTGCGCGAGGCGCCGACCGTGTTCGAAGCAACGCTCGCCGAGCTCGAGAAAGACCGCGAGGCTTTCCGCGGCAAGCCGTGAACGCAGTCGCGTTCACCCCTCTCACCTACTTCGCCGACGCGCCATGAGCCAGAACGTCACGGGCCACTCGCCCCGCCCCCATTCGTCGCGATCGAAGTGGAGCGCGTCGCAGCATCGCGCGCTCCGCAAGGAATTGCTGATCCTGCGATCCGAGGTCGAGCGGCTCGAGCTTGCCGAAGCCGCCGCCGAAATGCGCCACGCCGTCACGCGCTTCAGTTGGCTCAAGGTGTTCATCCCCGGCCTGTCGAGCGGCAAGTTGAGCCAGTCCGCCAAGAACCTGAACGCGAACCTCGGCCAGCTCGTCAATCAGTATCCGATGCTGAGTTCGCTCGCGTCGCTCGTGCTGGCGAAACCCATTCGATCGCTGCTGCGCGCGAGCGCGGGCCCCGCGCTGAAGTGGGGCACCGTCGGCTTCGCCGCGTGGGAGTTCTACCGGATCTGGAAACAGTCGCGCGATGAACGCGCAATGGCCGCGAGCGACGACTGATACGCAACGACGGGCGTGCACGGCCATCCGGCGGTGCGCGTTTTTCCGTGCGTGATCGGACGATCGGGTAATCGGGCGATCAGCGCACGCCCCAGCATGTCCGCTCCAGTGTCTCGGACGCTGCGTCGCTCGATCCCGTATTGCCTTTCGTGCCGTCCGAACGCAGCGTGAATGCGCCGCATGCATCGGCGCGCATCGGGCCTGCCTCGAGCGGGTTCGCAACGAGTTCGTAGACGACCTGCGCATCGTCGCCGACCGATCGTTTCAGCCCCACGCGGTAAATCGCCTGCCCGTCCGGCGGTGCCTGTGCGTATGCGTCCGGCAACGTCTGCGGCGCCGGGCCGTCGAGCGTTTCGAGATATTGAGCGGCGCGATACAGCGCGGCGACCGCGGACGCGCGATGCATGCGCGCGACATGTTCGCGATATGACGGGACGCCCCACGCGGCCAGCACGGCGACGATCGCAAGCACGATCATCAGTTCGAGCAACGTGAACGCCGCCAACCGGCGCAGCAATCCAGGCGCTTTCATCGATGCACCGCCGCGACGCGACGCCAGCGCTGCGCCACGATGCGTCCGTCGCGCAGCGCGACCTGGCTCTGCAGCCAGACCACGCTCGACGCATGGCCACCGACACCACGCGCGGTGACGAGGTAAGCGCGACTCCCTTGCGGACCGACGCCTCGCCAGGCTTCGATCAGGCAACGCGGCGGCTGGGCCGCCATCGGCCAGGAGGCGAACGGCGCGAATGCATCGTCGACGCCCAGCGCGGGCGTACGCCGCCATGCATCCGGCTCGCCGGGTGATAGCGGTTCGTCCATGTACGGCGCCCCGCCGCGGAGCAATCGCGCGGTACAGGCTGCCAGTGCTGCGTCGGCCGCGTGAAATGCAATCAACCGGTCCGACAATGCACGCGTGCGGCGCGATTCCGTCAGCGCGGATTCGAACCATGTACCGGTCAGCGCGGCGACCGCCGCGCCGACAGCGATCACGGCAGGCAGTGCAAGGCCCGCGTCGCGACGCCAGCCGCGGCTGGCGGATGGAAAGCGTGCGCGCGTCGTTCTTCCGCTCAGCATGAGGCCCTCACCGCTTGCCGTGAGTCGAAGAAAGCAACGATGCGCCCCCTTGCGCGGACGGCCGCGATTCGCATCGCAAGCTCGCCGACGAATCCGGTTGCATGGATCATCGCGCTACCTCGTGGTCCTGCGCCGCGTCACGGACGGGATCCGCGAAGGCGACCGCGGCATTGCGCAACGCGACGATTCGATGCAGCACCAGATGCGCGCGATCATCCCGCGAAACGGCCGTGCGGCCGTCGCAATCGACATGACGCGCGGGCCCGTCAATCGGTTCGCCACGCGCCCGCACGCATACATGCACGGCGACGACATCGTGCCAGTCGCCTGCACCCATCGCCTCCGCGTCGACGAACCGCGCGCCTTCGCGACGCAGGTAACGGACCCGCAACTGATCGATGCCGGACACGACGGGCTGCGGCGTACCCGGGCGCCCGCTTCCCTCGCAGTACAACTCGGGCTCGCCGGTCGACGGGCTGACATGCGCGTCGAAACGGTTTTCCACGAGCGGCCGCTCACCGGGAGCGCCGACACCCTGCCCGAGACAATCCGACACCTGTGCACCGACCGTCGGCCACGTCGACACGGCATCGCCGACATACCGAACCAGCACCGCATCCGACGCTGCGCGCACGGCTTCGCAGCGCACCTGCGCGCCATCGCCTCGCACGCGCCCCGCGGAACAACCGAACACCGGCGGCAGCGATGACGCCCCTTCGACATCGAGCGGACGAAACCCGGCCATCTGGATCTGCTGGCCGATCAGCATCAGCGCGGTCGCGGCCGCATCGCGCATCCGGAACCCGTCTTCCGCGCGCCGCTGCGCGATGCGCTGGGCGTGGTACAGCGCACCGGCCGCGGCAAGCACGAGCAGGCCGACGGTCATCGCGATCAGCACTTCGAGCAGCGTATGCGCGCGGCTGCGGCGATCAGCGTTCGTCCGCATCGGCATGGGCCTCCCGAAACGGTATCCGCACGCACGACGCCGGCTTGACCGTAGCGCCCGCACCTTCACATCGCGTGGAAGTCGCCGCGTAGGCGTTGGTGTCGCGCCAGCCGACCACCACGTAGCGGACACCGGCCGGCCCATCGTCGAGCGTCATCGTGCCGCCGGGCAGCGATGCAGCCGCGAGCGCCGCGATGCCGTCGTCGGCGCCCGTCGCCGCGCGCCGGCGCTCGATGCGAGCGTCGGCCAGCCACAGCGCGCGTTCACGCCAGATCGTCGCCCGCTGCGTGCGCGTCATCGCGAGCTGACTGCCGGCCACGGCCAGCATCACGGTTGCGAGCAACGCGATGGCCAGCACCGCTTCGAGCAGCGACGTGCCGCGCATCGACTTGCGTGCGCACGTCATGCCGCGTCGCAACGACCGGCGACGACGCGTGCCCGACCGCCCGCCGCGATCCGGATGCAGCGCGATACGCGTGCGTCATCGCCGGGCAGCGCACGCTGCGGACGCAATTCGAAACGCCGGATCCCGCCGATCACCTGGCCTGCCGACGGCGCAAATGCCAGATCGTGCGCCGCGCCCGCGATAGCGACGTCGGCATCGCGCGGATAGCGCCGCAGCACGCGCGACTGCCCGTCGAACTGCCCGCTGACGATCCAGCCGCACGACCATTCCGCCGGATGGCACCGCTCGCCGGGCCGCACGCAGTCGCCATCGCGCCCGGCCCTGCACAGCGTGACACGCACGCCGAGACGCGTCGCCTCGGTGCGCGCGAACGACAGCGCACCAAGCAGCGCGAGCGCGCGGGCCTCCACGCGTTCGCGCATGCGCCACTGATCGAATGCGGGTGCGGCGTAAAGTCCGATCGCGGCTGCCAGCGCGATCGCGACCATCAACTCGACGAGCGTGAAGCCGCCGCATCGCATGCATTTTTCAACACCCTGCCGGTGCAGTCCCATCGCGATCGCCCTCCGTCAACGTGATGCGTCGACTGTAGCGACGCGAGCGAACGCGCGCCATTGGCCGAACGGCCGACTGGCGACATGCGATCGCAGCCGACACAATCGGCGCGAACTGAACCCACGGAGAAGACGATGAACGGACGCAGCGCGTCAGCGCTTACGCGGAGGCTTGGAGGGGGACGCGCGACGGAACTCTTCGATCACGTCGGCAAATTCGGAAACGTCCTCGAACCGGCGGTAAACCGACGCGAAACGGACATAGGCGATCGTATCGAGACCGCGCAGCTCGTTCATCACGAGCTCGCCGAGCTTCTCGCTACGCACTTCACGCTCGCCGGTTGCGAGCAGCTGATATTCGATGCGGGCAACCGCCGCGTCGATCGCGTCAGCCGCAACCGGCCGCTTGCGCAGCGCGAGTTGCATGCTGGCGACGATCTTGCGACGGTCGAATTCCGTGCGGCTGCCGTCCTTCTTCACGACGGCCGGCAGGTTCAGCTCGACCCGTTCGTACGTCGTGAAGCGCTTGTCGCAAGCCGAGCAACGACGGCGCCGACGAATCGCGGCGCCATCTTCGGACACGCGCGAGTCGACGACCTGCGTGTCCTCATGCCGGCAGAACGGGCAGCGCATGCCGGATCAGCGATAGACCGGGAAACGCTTGGTCAGCTCGGCCACTTGCGCGCGCACGCGCTCGATCGTCGCTGCATCTTCCGGGTTCTCGAGCACGTCGGCGATCAGGTTGCCGACCTGCTCGGCTTCCGCCGTGCCGAAGCCGCGCGTCGTCATCGCCGGCGAGCCCAGGCGGATGCCGCTCGTCACGAACGGCTTCTCCGGATCGTTCGGGATCGCGTTCTTGTTCACCGTGATGTGCGCCGCGCCGAGCGCCGCTTCCGCTGCCTTGCCCGTGATGTTCTTCGCGCGCAGGTCCACCAGCATCACGTGGCTTTCGGTGCGCCCCGA
>NZ_QTQN01000029.1:0-95718 GCF_003853755.1 Burkholderia sp. Bp8984 | reverse complement strand
GCCGTGCGTCGTTGCCTGCGGTGTTGCCAACCGCCTGCCACCGGCTGCCGCTCACCGCCCACTGCCCCCCGCCAACCGCCAACCGCCAACCGCCAACCGCGGCACTTCGCCGATGCCCGCACCCGACGCCACGCCACCGGCCGCAAAATCCTGTACATTGCGAGCCTTGTCCAGCCAGCTAGACGGAACGATCGCCGTGGCCCTGTTTTCTTCCGCCCGCCCGCCCCGAACCATCCTCGTCGCAGCCCCGCGCCGTATCGGCGACGTGCTGCTGACGACGCCGCTCGTGCGTTCGCTGAAGGCGCGCTGGCCCGATGCGCAGATCGACATGCTGGTGTTTCGCGGCACCGAGGGCGTGCTGGAGCACAACCCCGACGTGCGGCGCGTGATCGTCGTCGCGCAGCGCGCGGGGTTCCGCGAGCGGCTGCGCGATGCGCTGTCGATGTGGCGCCGCTACGATCTCGCATGCGCGGCACTGAGCTCCGACCGGCCGCGCTTCTACAGCTGGTTCGCCGGCCGCAAGCGCGTCGGTCTCGTCGATCCGAACCGTGTCACGTGGCTGACTCGAATGATGCTGAACGGCATCGCGATCAATCATCACGAGTCCGCGCATACGGTCGTCAGCACGCTCGCGCTCGCGCCGGTGATCGGCATCGAGCCCGTATCCGAGGTGGTCGCGCCGGGCATCGGCGACGATCCCGCGCGGCGCGCGCGTTTCGACGCGTGGCTCGCCGAATCGCCCGCGATCCGCGACGGCAAGCCGCTCGTCGTGCTGCATCCGTATCCGATGTTCCGCTACAAGCAGTGGCGGCTCGAAGGCTGGGTCGAGATGATCGAATGGCTGCGCGCGCAGGGGTTTGCGATCGCGCTGTCGGGCGGCCCGGCCGATCGCGAGCGCGAGTACGCGGAGCAGGTCGCGGCCGAGGCGGGCGGCGACGTGCTGAACCTGGTCGGCCGCCTCACGTTCGGCGAAAGCGCGGAGCTGGTGCGGCGCGCTCGGCTGTTCATCGGGCCCGATACGGGCGCGACGCACGTTGCGGCCGCGACGGGCACCGACACGATCGCGCTGTTCGGTCCGTCCGATCCGGTGCGCTGGGGGCCGTGGCCGCAGCACTGGCCGGCGACCGAGAACCCGTGGGCGCTGCGCGGCTCCGCGCGGCGCGGCAACGTATGGTTGCTGCAGGGCGAGGGCGATTGCGTGCCGTGCCGGCACGAAGGCTGCGAGCGCCATGTCGACAGCCACAGCGACTGTCTCGTCAATCTCGGCACGCAGCGCGTGAAGGCGGCGGCCGCCGAGATGCTCGGACTGAATCCGCCGGGCGCCGCCGACGCGGTCGTCGACACGTCGCGACTGCACCGCGCGCGCCCGGCCTGACGCGCGAAAGCCGTACGTTTCCTGAGTCGAAAAGCGGGGAGTGGCGACGCGGCGCCGCCGCGCGGCCGTGCTTCCGACAAGCGGCACGCATGCGCCGCCACTGAAGCCACTGAAGCCGTAGAAGCCGTAGCAGCCGTAGCAGCCGTAGCAGCCGAACCGGCGGCAGGCGGCAGGCGGCAACCCGCGCTGCCCGCCAGAGCGTCACATGATGCGTTACGCGCTGCGCCGGATCGCCGACGTTTCGCGCGGCAGCGCTTCCGTGCGCGTGCCGCAGCCGAGCAGGATCCCGGCAAGCAGCACCAGCAGGTGACCTTCGGCGAAATCGAGCAGCAGCGAATTCGCAAGGCTGCCGATCGCGAAGATCGCGAGCCACCCGAGCAGCACATGCCGCGAGCGCGGGTCGAGCGCGCGGCTGCCGCGCGCGATCTGCACGATCAGGTTCACGAACAGCAATACGCCGAGCGTGCCGAGCTGCACGGCCATCAGCAGGTATTCGTTATGCGGATTCGACGTGAGCTGGCCTTCGGCAGCCGTCTTGCCGGCCGTGAGCTTCTCGAACTCGAACTCGAGGCCGCCGGCGCCGTAGCCGATCACCGGGCGCTGGCGATACAGCTCGAGCCCCTTCTTGTACCACTCGAGACGCAGCCCGGTCGACGTGACCGCATCGGTCTGCCGATACTGCTGCACTTCCGACACGACCTTCACGAGCCGGCCGTTGTGCACCGTGCACGCGGCGACGACGAGCGCGACGCCGGCCAGGACCAGCGCCCCGGCGGCGAGCCCCGCGCGCAGCGCCGACTGGCGGCGCAGCAGCAGCACGAAGCGCACCGCGACGACAAGGATCAGCAGCAGCGCGATGACCTGCCCGGTGCGTCCCTGCAGCATCACGAACACGTTGATCAGCGACCATGCGGCCACGGCGGCATACGCGGCACGCGACAGCGCGGTGCGGGCCGACAGCGCGAGGTCGGCCGCCTGGTAGAACAGCAGCGCGCCGAACATGCCGGCCGCGATGTGGTTCTTGAACACCCAGGCGCGCGACAGCGGCAGTTCGCTCGAATGCGCGGGCCCGATCGCGGTCAGCCCGAGATAGTTCGTGGTCGACAGCAGCAGGATCACGCACAGCGTGCCGAACCAGGCGCGCCGCACGATCGGCGCCCAGTTCGAATGGCGGAAGGCCAGCACGGCAAACGGCAGCAGCAACAGCTTGTCGTACTTGGCGACCCAGTTCCACGCCTTCGGGTGCGGCGCGACCGTATAGGTGACGCTCGCGGCCAGTGCCGCGAGGATCAGGAGCGCCGCGAGCGACGCCGGTTCGGCGACGAACGTGCGCAGGTCGCGCCAGAATTCGGGGGAGATGACGAGCGCGGCCGCGAACAGCCCGCAGAACACGTTGGTCAGCGCGGTCGAGACGGGCACCATGCAGAGCGCGACGACGGCGAAGGCGCGGGCGGCGGTCAGGCGCCGCGAGGCGGGAGCGGAAAACGAAAGCATCGGAACCTGTCGAATGGACGAATGCGGCATGCGGGCACCGTGCTGCGCGCCGCGCGTCCCGGCGGCACCGCGCGGGACGAAGCGCGCAGTATACGCGAAGCCGCGGGCGTTTCCGTGCCGTTTCCGGGGTCGGGTCAGCTGAACGCGCGCTTGATCCGCGAGCGCAGCAGCGCACGCTTGAGGCGCCCTTCGACGGCCGGCGTGTCGAGCGCGACACGCGCGCCGGCCGGCTCGCCGCGATGCAGGTAATAGCGGTCGAACGTGGCCTGCGTCATGCCCCATTTGTTGAGGAACTGGCGGCGGCCGTCGTTCTTGACGATCTTGCCGGTGCTCTTCTGCTGGAAGTGATAGACGAGGCTGTCGCCCACGCCGAGGAAGATCCGGCAGCCGGCGTCCCAGAATTTCATCGAGAAGTCGTTGTCGCTGCTCATCCCCGGCGACAGCTCGCTGCTGTAGCCGCCGATGCGGTTCCACCAGTCGCGGTGCACGAGCGTCGGCGGCCAGGTCGAGCCGAGCCAGTCCGCGCGCGCGAGCCGCGGCGTGGCCGCGATGAGGCCGGCCGCGTCGAACTGTTCGGCGTCGCGGCCGAAGTTGCTGACGACGACGCACGGGTTGCGCGTGTCGACCGGCTCGACCATCGTGCCGGACAGCATGAACAGGTCGGTCGGCATCTGCTCGATGCGCCGCACGAGCGCCGCGTCCCAGCCCGGGCAGCAGTACATGTCGTCGTTCATGTAGACGACGTAGTCGCGCGTCGCGCGGGCGGCGGCCAGGTTCACCGCGTGGCAGATGCCGATGTTGGCCGGCGACGCGGTGTGCTCGATGCCTTCGCTGCGCACCCAGTCGAGCGTGCCGTCCGCGCCGTCGTTCACGTGCACGATGATCTGGTGGTCGTACGCCGAATGACGGCGCAGGCTGTCGACGACGAGCTTGAGGTACGGCAGGTTGTTCCAGGTCGGGATGATGATGGAGAACATGGCGGTCGGATTCGGTGGTCGTCGTATCGGCGGCGCGCAGCGCTGCGCCGTGTGCTCGGGCGCGCATGGCGCGCGGGCAGCCCGGCATTGTAACGCCGGGCCGGCCGCATGCCGGCGGCGTCAGGGTGGCGGCAGGGCGGGCGCGCTCAGCGGGCCGCTTCGTGGCCGAGCTTCAGGAACCGGTAGTAGACGGTTTCCGCGTTGAACACGGCGATCATGAAGCCCGCGCGGCCGTCGAGAAACCCGCGCCGCAGCACGTAGGTCCGCACGAACGCCCATGCGCCGCGCGCGAGCGCCTTGCCGAAGCCGCCGCGCTGGCCGGCCGCGCGGCGCTGGCGCGCGCCGGCCGTCGAATACGCATCGAGCTTGCGCACGACGGTTTCGAAATCCTCGTATGAATAGTGCATCAGCTTGCCCGGCAGCCGCTGCGCAGGGGTGTCGAAGACGAGCCGCTCGTGCACCAGGTCGTCGGAGAAGCGGGCGGTGCCGCGCCGGAACAGGCGCGGCACCCAGTCCGGATACCAGCCGCTATGGCGGATCCACTGGCCGCAGAAGCTCGACAGCCGGTCGAGCGCGTAGACCTGCGCGGCCGGCGTGCGGATGGCCGCGCGGATCGACTGCGCGAGTTCCGGGCTGACTACCTCGTCGGTGTCGAGCGACAGGATCCAGTCGGTGTCGAGCGCGTCGAGCGCGCGGTTCTTCTGCGGGCCGAAGCCCGGCCAGTCGCGCTCGACGATCACGCGGGCGCCGTGCGCGCGGGCGATCTCGACCGTATCGTCGGTGCTGCCGCCGTCGATCACGACGACGTCGTCGGCGAAGGTCAGCGCGTCGAGGCACTGCGCGAGCCGCGCGGCCGCGTTGAGGGCGATGAGGGCGACGCCGAGGGTGGGTTCTGCCATGAAATCGTCGAAAAGGCGGAGAAAACGGTGAGCGGCAGTATACCCGCGCGCAGGCAGGAGGCCGCTTCGGCGACGGCCATGCCGGCGGGGGCGGTCCAGCTATAATGTTGGGCCTTTTTCGGCACCCGCCGGACGGGGCGAATTCCGGGCAGTCACGCCCCGGGCGCCGCGTCGCGGCTCAAGAAGGATTGCCTTGGAAACCCAGAACACTCTTCGCAAACCGATGGACGGCACCGGTACCTCGCCGCTCACGGTCCTCAAGCGCCTGTGGCCGTACATCCGGCCGCTCATCGGCATCGTGCTGCTCGCCGTGATGACGATGGGCGTCGTCGCGGCCACGGAAGCCGGGATCCCGGCGCTGCTCAAGCCGCTGCTCGACCACGGCTTCGGCTCGCACGGCAGCGACAGCGCGAAATGGTACGTGCCGATCGCGGTGATCGGCCTCGCGCTCGTGCGCGGCGTGTCGCAGTACACGTCGAATTACCTGCTCAACTACGTATCGAACCGCATCCTGCTGCAGCTGCGGCTCGAGATGTTCCAGCGGATGCTCCACACCGGCGCGTCGTTCTTCCAGCGCGAGACCGCGAGCACGGTGATCAACGCGATCGTGTTCGAGGTCAACCAGATCCTGTCGGTGCTGACCGGCGTGATGGTCACGCTCGTGCGCGACTCGCTGACCGTGGTGTTCCTGCTCGGCTACCTGTTCTACCTGAACTGGCGGCTCACGCTGATCGTCGCGGTGATCCTGCCGGGCATCGGCTGGCTCGTCAGCAAGATCAACCGCCGCCTGCGCCGCCTGAACCGCGAGCACCAGACGCTGACCAACGAGCTGTCGTACATCGTCGAGGAGACGGTCGGCGGCTACAAGGTCGTCAAGGTGCACAACGGCGAAGCGTACGAGATGGACCGCTTCACGACGATGAGCAAGCGCCTGCGCGGCTACGCGATGCGCATGACGATCTCGGGCGGGCTCGCGCAGCCGCTGACGCAGTTCCTCGCGTCGATCGCGCTCGCGGTCGTGATCACGATCGCGGTCGTGCAGTCGACCAACGACCAGACGACGGTCGGCGGTTTCGTCGCGTTCGTCACGTCGATGCTGCTGGTGATTTCGCCGCTCAAGCACCTGATCGACGTCAACCAGCCGCTGCAGCGCGGGATGACGGCCGCCGAGCTGATCTTCGGGCTGATCGACGAGCCCGCCGAGCCACAGGGCGGCGGCCGGGCGCTCGCGCACGCGCGCGGCGAGATCGAATTCCGCGACGTGTCGTTCGACTACGGCGCCTCCGAGCGGCCGACGCTCGACCGCATTTCGTTCAAGGTCGCGCCGGGCGAGATGATCGCGCTCGCGGGGCCGTCCGGCAGCGGCAAGACGACCCTCGTGAACCTGCTGCCGCGCTTCTTCGATCCGACGGGCGGCGCGATCCTGGTCGACGGCGTGCCGGTGGCCGACTACGACATCCACGCGCTGCGCGGCCAGATGGCGATGGTCAGCCAGGACGTCGTGCTGTTCAACGACACGATCGCCGCGAACGTCGCGTACGGGCAGACGCCCGACCGCGCACGCGTGCAGGCGGCGCTCGAGGCCGCGAACCTCGCCGACGCGGTCGCCGCGATGCCCGACGGGCTCGACACGCTGGTCGGCGGCAACGGGATGCGACTGTCGGGCGGTCAACGGCAGCGGCTCGCGATCGCGCGCGCGATCTACAAGGACGCGCCGATCCTGATCCTCGACGAGGCGACTTCCGCGCTCGATTCGGAATCCGAGCGTCACGTGCAGGCCGCGCTCGAGCGGTTGATGGAAGGGCGCACGACGCTCGTGATCGCGCACCGGCTGTCGACGATCGAGCGCGCGGACCGGATCCTCGTGCTCGAAGCCGGCAAGATCGTCGAAGAGGGCAGCCACGAAGAACTTCTGCGCCACGGCGGGCTGTACGCGCACCTGCACCGGATCCAGTACCAGCAGCAGGCGGCGTGACACAAAGTCGGGTCGCACCCGTGTGCTAGTCTTGATCGGGCAAGTCCAGTTGTTTCCGGTTCGACGTGACAACACGGAGGGAAGGACGATGAGGAAGACGCACGGGATGATGCTGGCCGCGCTGGTTGCGGCGAGTTTCGCCGCGCCGGTCGCGATGGCGCAGGGGCACGGCAACGACGACAACCACGGTGACCACGGCAATCACGGCATGCACCGCGGCCACGGCCCGAAGCACATGCCGCCCGGCCAGGCGATGCATCGCGACGACGACGTACCGCCGCGCTGGGCCGACCAGCCGCGCCGCGACTGGCACAAGGGCGACCGGCTCCCGGACGAATTCCGCGATCGCCAGTACGTGGTCGACGACTGGCGCGGCTATCGGCTGAGCCCGCCGCCGCGCGGCTATCACTGGGTCGGCGTCGGCGGCGACTATCTGCTCGTGCAGATCGGCTCGGGCATCGTGCTGCGGGTCGGTCCGTAACACCGGCCACACCTGCCGCCGCTCATCGCTTCATCCGGATGCCGGGGCGTGCGTCCCGGCATCCGCGTCACTTGTCCTGGTCCGACTTCACCGCCCGGCGGAACCAGCGTCGCTCGATCCGCGACATTGCCCAGCACACCGCCAGCGCGCAGACGGTGCCGAGCGCGACTTCCCCGAGCCGCATCAGCGGAATGTCCCACAGCGGGCCGTTACCCGGAAACAGCAGCACGATCGTCGCGGTGACGCCGCCGAGACGCGCCGCGCTGCCGACGTTCAGGCACCAGCAGCCGACGATCGTGATCGCGACCGCGATCGCATAGGCGACGAGGCGATCGCCGCCGAGCGCGGCCCCCGCGAAGCCGACCACGCCGCCGATCATCGCGCCGATGAACTGGTCGCGCGACAGCGACATCGTGTCCGAATAGTTGTGCTGCGTGACGGCGATCGCGGTGATCGCCGCCCACACGGCCTGCTCGGTGTGCAACGCGCGGCCGATCGCGTATGCGAGGCACGCGCCGCACACGGCCTGCAGCGCCATCACCGCGCCTTGCGTGAGGCGTTCGCCGAAAGTCAGCCCCTTGAACAGATCGAAGATCGACTGCTGGATCTGTTGGCGGGCTTCGTTGAGGGTCCTGATCGTATCCATCGTGTCGGCCAAGAAGCGGGGCGGCGGTGCGTGTGTCAGTGCGCCTGTTCGGACGAGGCGGCGGCCGGCGTGCCCTCGGGTGCGTCGCCGTTCTCGACGCGCGTTTCGGGCATCGCGAGCCAGACGAGCAGGACCGCGAGCGCGCCAGCAGCGGCGAGCCCGAAGAAGCTGATCGCATTGCCGAAGTGATCGGCGACATAGCCGGCCACGGCCGTGCTGAGCGTCGCGCCGATCCCGGCCGCGAGCCCGAACAGCCCGATGCACAGGTTGTAGCGGCCCTTGCCGCCCGCGACGTCGGCCGCGATCAGCGGCAGCATCACGCCGAACACGGCCGCGCTGATGCCGTCGAGCATCTGCACCGGCACGAGCAGGTACGGGCTGCTCACGCCGGCGAACAGCAGCGCGCGCACCGGCAGCGCGGAGAAGCCGAGCAGCAGGATCGGCCGGCGTCCCCAGCGTTGCGAGGAACGGCCGACCCACGGCGACAGCATCGCGACGATCGCCTGCGGCACGATGATGCACGCGGCGATCACGAGCTGCACGTTCTCGCCCATCCCGGCCGTCACTTCGCCGGCCGCGAGGTTGAGCATCGCCGCGTTCGACAGGTGGAACAGCACGACGCACGCCGCGAAGATCAGCATCCGGCGATCGCGCAGCAGTTCGAGCAGCGTCTCGCGGTGCTCGCCTTCGTCGTGATCGTCGGGTTTCGACGATTGCGGGATCACTTCGTGGGTCGGCTGGATCATCGCGAGCGCGAACAGCGCGGGCAATGCCAGCACGGCGGTCAGCCAGAACACCGCGCGCGCGGAGAAATACTCGCCGGTGAGCCCCATCAGGCCCGCCGCGACCGCGCTGCCGATCGACGCCCAGCGTGCGTTGCGGCCGAGCCGGTCGCCGAGATCGGCACGGCCGACCAGCGAGAACGAGATCGCGGCCATCGCCGGCACGAGCATGCAGCTCGCGAAGCCGTGGAACACTTCGGCCGCGATCACCGGCACGATCGTCGGGCTCGACGCGAGCAGCACCGCGGACAGGATGATGGCCGCGATCGCCCACGCGGCCGCGCCTTTCTTGTTCTTCAGCGCATCGACGGCCGCGCCGCCCGGCACCTGGCTGACCATCGCGCTGATCGTGCCGATCGACAGCACCATGCCGATCTCGCCCTGCGTCCACTTGTGCGACGCGAGGTAGGACGCGATGAACGGACCAAACCCGGTTTGAACGTTTGCAACGAAAAAGTTGAGCCAGTCGAGGGACCGCAGACTGCGCACGCTGACGGAATGCTTGATCGTCATCGGGTGGCACTCGCAGACGAAGCCGGCACCGGTGCCGGGGCAACGGGCGGGAAGACCGCGATGATCGGCTTGTCGGCCGCGTAGGGCGGCGACGCCTTGATCTGCGCATCGTTCAGGTCGAGCTGCGGATGCAGCGCCTTGTCGCGCGTGACGAAGCGCAGCGCGCCCCAGCTCGCGGCGATCGAGCGGCGGTCGGTGTTGACGAGCCCGCCGAGGTCGAGCACGACCGCCTGCGGCTGCGCGGCGCGGTCGATCAGCACGTCGACGATGCGGCCGATCTTCGTGCCGTTCGGGCGCTCGACATCGCTGTCGAGCATCGGCAGTCGCGTCGCGGGCGACGCCGCGGCCGAACCCGACAGCGGCACGGCCTTCGGCCGCGCGGCCGGAGGCAGGTCGCCCGACGGCACGTCGAGCACGATCGGCTCCTGTTTGCCGCCCGGCGTGAAGCGGAACACGTTCCACGGGAAGATGACCTTGCGGTCGCCGACACCCATGAAGCCCTGCAGGTTGACGATCATCTCGCGCGGCTTGCCGCTCGCGTCGGCCACCATGTCGACCGCGCGGCCGATCACCTTGCCGTTGCGGCGCGCGACCTCGCTGTCGAGCAGCGCATGGATCTGCGTGCGGTCGAGCGGGCGCGTCGCGACGATCGGGGCGGGCGGTGGTGGCGGAGGCGTCGGTGTTTCGGGGCGCTGCACGGGTTTCGGCCGCGTCACTTCGCGGTGCGGTTTCTTCGGTGCTTCCGGCGCTTCCGGCTGCGTCGGCGCCGGCACGGGCGGCATCGTCAGCGGTTCGCCGGCGGTTTCCTCGACGGGCTCGACGAGCGCTTCGCTGATCGGCGCGGGCGGATTCTGCGTCGGCAGCAGCCCGCAGCCGGACAGCAGCGCGGCGGCGAGAACGAGGAAGACCGTCGAGGACGGGAACGACATGCGGGATGCGGGAAACGGAAATCCGCCGCTCATTGACACTCACTCCATGGGTCGGGGGCCGGGCCCGGAGGCGCGCGGCTGGCGATGGATGGCGGGTGCGGGCGGCGCACCACGCGAGGTGAGAGTTTAACGTGTCTTCCTTTCAGGGCCGATTTCGATGGCTTGCTGGAGGCGGACTGTCGGGGAAAGGTAGGGATCGGCGGCCGTCGCGTCTCAGTCGGGCGACGGGGAAGGCCGGCGGATGAGGGGCGGCTCACACGGGTGCCGCCCCGGCCCGCCGCCGTCATGGCGGGCAGGCGCGGGCGCTGCATGAAGCAGGGAGAAAACGGAGCGTCAGGCGTCCGGGTACCACGCGTCGGTGAATTCGCTGACCCGGACGTCGGTCAGCTCCGGACGTGCGGCCAGCCACGCCCGCACGTTCTCGCGGTCGGCGTCGGTGGTCGTGCCGCGCGGCGCGCCGGAGATCACGTAGGCGCCGATCCCTTCGTCAGCGGAGGCGACGGTCAGCAGCCCGTTCGCTTCGACGAAATCGATGAATGCATCGATCAGCTGGCCACGTTCGAGGTCGGACAGCTCGTTGCGGTATTGCGCGGCCGCGTTGAACGCGAGTTCCTGGAACTCGGCGATGTGGAGTTTCTTGCGCTGGCGGCGGTTGTGGCGTTGGCTCATGGTGTGTGGTGAGTGAATGTGAGGTGGGAAAGGATAGCGCGGCGGCCGCTGCGGGTACTGTCCCGACGTGCCGCGCGGTCCGGCCGGTCGCGAAAGGGGCGAGCGTTGCGTCGTCGCGATCTCGTGCTGTCGCGCGGCCGATCAGAAAACCATCGTTGAACAATCGATCGACTTGGCTTTCGCGGTGCGGCTCGGCCGGCGGCTGATTGCACGCGTGACCGAATGATACAGGGATGGCGAGCGTCTTCGGCTTTGCCAGGGCCGGCGGCTTCGAGTCGAGCGATACGAACCAGCGAATCGGCGAAATGCAAAAAGCCCGCTTGCTGTCGCAAAGCGGGCTTCGATGTTTGGTTGCGGGGATAGGATTTGAACCTATGACCTTCGGGTTATGAGCCCGACGAGCTGCCAGACTGCTCCACCCCGCGGCGCGAATTATAGTGACACTGCTGCGGTGCGTCAAATGCTCAGTGACCAAAGTTGAAATCAAGCGGCCGCGCTTCGCTCGCCAGCGGGCGCTTACGTTGCCCGAGCCCTCGAAGCTCGGCGTGCCAACTGATATTTTTGCTCGATGCCCGCGGCAAGGGTGGGGGCGATCTCCCGATTCGGAGATCGCCGCGCATGACCTTACATCAGCACGATATCGTACTGTTCCTGGCTCAGGTTCGACTCGACCTGCAGCGACACCGGCTTGCCGATGAAGTCGATCAGCATCGCGAGATGCTGTGACTCCTCGTCGAGGAACAGGTCGATCACCTGTTGCGCGGCGATCACGCGGAATTCGCGCGGATTGAACTGGCGCGACTCGCGCAGGATCTCGCGCAGGATGTCGTAGCACACCGTGCGCGACGTCTTCACCTGGCCCTTGCCCTGGCAGGTCGGGCACGGCTCGCATAGCACGTGCGCGAGCGATTCGCGCGTGCGCTTGCGCGTCATCTCGACGAGCCCGAGCTGCGAGAAGCCGTTGACCGTCACGCGCGTGCGGTCGCGCGACAGCGCCTTCTTCAACTCGGACAGCACCGCGTCGCGATGCTCGGCGTTCTCCATGTCGATGAAGTCGATGATGATGATCCCGCCGAGGTTGCGCAGCCGCAGCTGCCGCGCGATCGTATGCGCGGCCTCGAGGTTGGTCTTGAAGATCGTGTCGTCGAAGTTGCGCGCGCCGACGTAGCCGCCGGTGTTCACGTCGATCGTCGTCATCGCCTCGGTCTGGTCGATCATCAGGTAGCCGCCCGACTTCAGGTCGACGCGGCGCGACAGCGCGCGCTGGATCTCCGTCTCGATGTTGTACAGGTCGAACAGCGGCCGCTCGCCGGTGTAGTGATGCAGCTTCGGGCTCACCGCCGGCGTGAATTCGTTCGCGAATTCCGCGAGGCGCTGGTACGTCTCGCGCGAATCGACCTGGATGCGCGTCGTGTCGTCGTTCGCGAAATCGCGCAGCACGCGCTGCGCGAGATCGAGATCCTGGTACAGCAGGCTCGTCGCCGGCAGCCGCTGCGCCTGGGCCACGATGGTCGTCCAGGTCTTGCGCAGGTAGGCGACGTCGCCGGCCAGTTCGTCGGAGGTCGCGTCCTCGGCGATCGTGCGCACGATGTAGCCGCCTTTCTCGTCCGGCGGGATCACGGCGGTCAGCCGCGCACGCACGGCCTCGCGCTCGGCCTCGCTCTCGATCTTCTGCGAGATGCCGATGTGCGGCTCCTGCGGCAGGTAGACGAGCGTGCGGCCCGCGATGCTGACCTGCGTCGACAGTCGGGCGCCCTTCGTGCCGATCGGATCCTTGATCACCTGGACCATCAGCGTCTGGCCTTCGAACACGGTCTTCTCGATCGGCTGGTGCGGCGCGCCCGACTGCGGCTCGCCCGCGAGGCGCGGATGCCAGATGTCGGCGACGTGCAGGAACGCCGCGCGCTCGAGACCGATGTCGATGAACGCCGACTGCATGCCGGGCAGCACGCGCACGACCTTGCCGAGGTAGATGTTGCCGACCCGCCCGCGCGACAGCGTGCGCTCGACGTGAAGCTCCTGCACCGCGCCTTGCTGGACGAGTGCGACCCGCGTTTCCTGCGGCGTGAGGTTGATCAGGATTTCTTCGTTCATGGTGCGATTCAGAAGGCGACGCGCGCGGTGCGCAGCAACGCGGCAGTCTCAAAAAGGGGCAGACCCATGATACCCGAATGGGAACCGTCGATTCGCTCGATGAATTCGGCCGCGCGTCCCTGGATCGCGTAGGCGCCCGCCTTGCCGAACGGTTCGCGGGTGTCGACGTAGCGCTCGAACGCGTCGCGCGGCGCGGCCGAAAAGCGCACCGACGAGCGCGACAGCGCGGGCGGCAGCAGTTCGCCGTCGGCGCCGACCACCGCGACGGCGGTCAGCACCTCGTGTTCGCGGCCTGCGAGGCGGGTCAGCATCGCGAGCGCGTCGTCGGCATCGGCCGGCTTGCCGAGGATCGCTCCGTCGATGGTCACCGTGGTGTCCGCAACCAGCACCGGCGCGGCCGGCTTGCCGCTCGCGACGAGACGCGCCCGCGCGGCCTCCGCCTTCGCGACGGTCACGCGCTGCACGTACGCATCGGCGGCTTCGCCGGGCAGCTCGGCTTCGAGCGCCTCCGCGTCCTCGTCGGGGCGCGGCAGCAGCAATTCGAAGCGCACGCCGATCTGCTGCAGCAGCTCCTGGCGGCGCGGGCTTTGCGAAGCGAGGTAAAGGGTCGGGAAAAGGGCAGGGGGCGTGCTGGACGGCATGGTGTCGTTATCTCGTTGAGCGCGCGCGGCGCGCGTCCCGAGGACGGCACGTCATGCGCGATGGTAGGGGTGATTCTGCGTGATGCTCCACGCGCGGTAAAGCTGTTCGGCAAGCAGCACGCGCACCATCCCGTGCGGCAGCGTCATGCTCGAGATGCGTAGCAACAGGTCGGCGCGCGCCTTGAGTTCCGGATCGAGCCCGTCGGCACCGCCGATCACGAACGCGACGTCACGGCCGTCCTGCTGCCAGCCGGGCAGCGCCTGCGCGAGCTGCATGGTGGTCCAGTCGCGGCCGCGCTCGTCGAGCGCGACGATGCGCGCGCCCTTCGGCAGCGCGGCCTCGATCTTCTGCCGCTCGGCCGCCATCACGCTTTCCGCGCTGCGGCCGCCCGAACGCAGTTCGGGCTTGATCTCGCGCAGTTCGATGCGCAGCTCGGGCGGCATCCGCTTCGTGTATTCGTCGAAGCCGGACGCGATCCAGCCGGGCATCTTGTGGCCGACCGCGAGGATGAAAAGCTTCATCGGGACGACTCGCTGCGGCTCAGCGGCGGCGGGCAGCCGTCTTGCGCGCCGGGCGTGCGGGCGCTTCTTCCTCGTCGTCCTCTTCTTCGCTGGCGGTAGCGAGACCGTTCGGACCCTTGCCGCCGCCGAGCTTCATCCGCACGGGCTTGTCGCCCCAGATTTCCTCGAGGTTGTAGTACTGGCGCAGCGCCGGTTGCAGGATGTGCACGATCGCGTCGCCGCAGTCGACCAGCACCCATTCGCCGGTGTCTTCGCCCTCGGAGCTGACGATGTCGCCGCCGGCTTCCTTGACCTTGTCGCGCACGCTCGACGCGAGCGCCTTGGTCTGGCGGTTCGACGTGCCCGACGCGACGATCACGCGGTCGAACAGTTCGGTCAGGTGGCTGGTGTTGAACACCTTGATGTCTTGCGCCTTGATGTCTTCGAGAGCGTCGACGATCACGCGCTGCAGTTTGCGGATATCCATGGAATCAGGAATGGTAGAGACGATGTTGAAGAATATAGGCCCAGACGGCGGCCGGCACATGCTCGGCCGACGCATCGGGCATTTGCGCGTGACGCGCGATGCATTCGCGCAGGTGTGCGCGGATGTCGGTTGCGGCGATATCGAACGCCAGCGTCGTGTCGATCAGCAGGTGGCCGGCCGGCGTCGCTTTCAGCACGTCGGCACCGGCCTGCCGCCGCGCGATTTCCTGCGCGACGTCCGGCGGCGCCGCGCCGAGGTCGAAGCCCGGGCGCGTCGACGCGCACACGTGCGCGTAGTCGAACAGCTTGCGCCAGTCGCGCCACGTGTCGAGCCGCACCAGCTGGTCGGCGCCGATCAGCAGCGCCAGCGACGCATCGGGGCCGATCCGCTCGCGCCAGCGTGCGAGCGTCTCGACCGTATAGGTCGGCCCCGCGTGCTCGATCTCGTCGGTCGCGACGGTGACCGTCACGCCGGGCAGCGACAGCGAGCCGGCAGCGGCGCGCGTCATCGCGAGCCGATGTTCGGCGGCCGACACGTCGCGCTTCTGGTACGGCTGCCCGGCGGGCAGCAGCGCGAGCTCGGTCAGGCCGAGCACGTCGGCGAACCGGCGCGCGAGCGCGAGGTGGCCGTCGTGGATCGGGTCGAACGTGCCGCCCAGCAGGCCGATACGACGTGACAGCGGCTGCGGGGCGAGGCGGGTGGTGGTGTCCAGAAAAACGTGTCCTGTTCTTGAGGCGGCGGGGCGCGGCGGGCTCAGACCCAGTCGCGCGGCACGAGGAACTCGCTCAGGCGCGCTTCCGGCGAGCCCGGCTCGGGCTGCCAGTC
Source organism: Burkholderia sp. Bp8984 (assembly GCF_003853755.1). NCBI lineage: Bacteria > Pseudomonadati > Pseudomonadota > Betaproteobacteria > Burkholderiales > Burkholderiaceae > Burkholderia > Burkholderia sp. Bp8984. The sequence goes on along the minus strand of NZ_QTQN01000029.1, from coordinate 80,430 downwards.
GTAACGCCAGTGCGCGACCGGCGGCATCGACATCAGGATCGACTCGGTCCGGCCGCCGCTTTGCAGCCCGAACAGCGTGCCGCGGTCGAACACGAGGTTGAATTCGACGTAGCGGCCGCGCCGGTAAGCCTGGAAGTCGCGTTCGCGCTCGCCGTACGGCAGCGCGACACGGCGTTCGACGATCGGCAGGTACGCGTTCAGGAACGCGTCGCCGACGCTTTGCATCATCTCAAACGAGCGTTCGAATCCGGGCTCGGAGAAATCGTCGAAGAAGATCCCGCCGATGCCGCGCGTCTCGTTGCGGTGCTTCAGGAAGAAATACTCGTCGCACCACGTCTTGAAGCGCGGGTAGAGCTCGGCGCCGAACGGATCGAGCGCGTCCTTGCAGGTCTGGTGGAAATGCCGCGCGTCGTCGTCGAACGGATAAACCGGTGTCAGATCCATGCCGCCGCCGAACCAGAAGATCGGCGCCTCGCCGGGCTTCGTCGCGATCAGCATCCGCACGTTCATGTGCACGGTCGGGCAGTACGGGTTGTGCGGATGCAGCACGAGCGACACGCCGAGCGCCTCGAAGCCGCGGCCGGCCAGCTGCGGGCGCGCGGCACTCGCCGACGGCGGCAGCGCATCGCCCGCGACGTCGGAAAAACCGATCCCCGCGCGCTCGAACACGCGGCCGCCTTCGAGAATCCGCGTGCAGCCGCCGCCGCGCAGGCGTTCCTCGGGCCCGCGCTGCCACGCGTCGGTCGCGAGCGGCGTGCCGTCGAGCGCGCCGAGCGCGTCGGCGATGCGTGTCTGCAGGCCCTGGAGATACGTGCGCACGCGCGCCACGTCGTAGGTCGAATCGGTCATGTCTGGACTGGCTGCCCCCGCGCGAAGCGGGGGCCGTAAAAAAGGCATCTGCCGGGCATTCTATCGAACCCCGGCAGAGGAGGCCGCCGTTTGCGACGGCAAAGCGGCGGTCAGGGTGTTACGTGCTCTTGCGATTCAGCGCGCGGAAGCCGATGTCGCGGCGGTACTGCATGCCTTCGAAATTGATCTGGTTGATCGTGTCGTACGCATGCTGCTGCGCTTCGCGCACCGAATCGGCGAGGCCGACCACGCACAGCACACGGCCGCCGGACGTCGTCAGCTTGTCGCCGTCGAGCGTCGTGCCCGCATGGAACGTCACGGCCTGTTCGGTCTCGGCCGGGATCCCGTTGATGCGGTCGCCCTTGCGCGGCGCGTCCGGATAGCCGTGCGCGGCCAGCACGACGCCGAGCGCGGTGCGGCGGTCCCAGTCGAGCTCGACCGTGTCGAGCGTGCCCGCGATCGCCTGTTCGACGACCTTCGAGAAATCGCTCTTCAGGCGGGCCATGATCGGCTGCGTCTCGGGGTCGCCCATCCGGCAGTTGAATTCCAGCGTGCGCGGATTGCCTTCCTTGTCGATCATCAGGCCCGCATACAGGAAGCCCGTGAAGCGGATGCCGTCCTTCTCCATCCCGCGCACCGTCGGCATGATGATTTCGCGCATCACGCGTGCGTGCATCTGCGGCGTGACGATCGGCGCGGGCGAGTAGGCGCCCATGCCGCCCGTGTTCGGGCCGCGGTCCTCGTCGAGCAGGCGTTTGTGGTCCTGGCTCGAAGCCAGCGCCAGCGCGTGCTTGCCGTCGACCATCACGATGAAGCTCGCTTCCTCGCCATCGAGGAATTCCTCGATCACGACGCGCGCGCCGGCGTCGCCCAGCTTGTTGCCCGACAGCATCATGTCGACCGCGGCATGCGCTTCTTCCAGCGTCATCGCGACGACGACGCCCTTGCCGGCCGCGAGGCCGTCGGCCTTCACGACGATCGGCGCGCCTTTCGCGTCGAGGTACGCGTGCGCGGCGGCCGCGTCGGAGAAGGTTTCGTAGTCGGCGGTCGGGATGCCGTGGCGCTTCATGAACGCCTTCGCGAAATCCTTCGAGCTTTCGAGTTGCGCGGCTTCGCGGGTCGGGCCGAATACCTTGAGGCCGCGCGCGCGGAACAGGTTGACGATGCCGGCCGCGAGCGGCGCTTCCGGCCCGACGAGCGTGAACGCGACGCCTTCGCTTTCCGCGAAATCGGCCAGCGCGTCGAGCGACGTGATGTCGACGTTCTTCAGACGCTCGTCCTGCGCCGTGCCGCCATTGCCGGGCGCGACGTAGACCATCTGGACGCGCGGCGACTGCGCGAGCTTCCACGCCAGTGCATGTTCGCGACCGCCGGAACCGACGACGAGTAGTTTCATGGGATTCCCCGCAGACTAGAAAACAGGGCGGCCGGCACGCTCAGGCGCGCCGGCCGCGAAATCGGTCGGGCCGCCGTCGCAACGCTGCGCACGGCGGCCGGCATCTCATTCCTCGACGATGACGGCGTTCGTATACACCTCCTGCACGTCGTCGAGGTTCTCGAGCGCGTCCAGGAGCTTCTGCATCTTCGCCGCATCGTCGCCGGTAAATTCGACTTCGTTCTGCGGCTTCATCGTCACTTCGGCGAGTTCGGCCTTGAAGCCCGCGGCTTCGAGCGCGTCCTTCACTGCCGAGAACGCCTGCCAGTCGCACAGCACTTCGATCGAGCCGTCGTCGTTCGTGCTGACGTCGTCCGCGCCGGCTTCGAGCGCCGCTTCCATCAGCGCGTCTTCCGACGTGCCGGGCGCGAACAGGAACTGGCCGACGTGATCGAACATGAACGCGACCGAACCGTCGGTGCCCATGTTGCCGCCGAACTTCGAGAATGCGTGACGGACTTCCGCGACCGTGCGGGTGCGGTTGTCGGTCAGCGTGTCGACGATGATCGCCGCGCCGCTGATGCCGTAGCCTTCATAACGGATTTCTTCGTAGTTCGCGCCGTCCGCGCCGCCGACGCCGCGGTCGATCGCGCGCTTGACGTTGTCCTTCGGCATGTTCGCGTCGGCCGCCTTGTCGACCGCGAGACGCAGGCGCGGGTTCGAACTCGCGTCGCCGCCGCCGAGGCGGGCCGCGACCTGGATTTCCTTGATCAGTCGGGTCCAGATCTTGCCGCGCTTCGCGTCGGCTGCTGCCTTCTTATGCTTGATGTTGGCCCATTTCGAATGACCAGCCATACCTTTCTCCGTGCCCGGGCGCGCTGCGCGGGCGATTGTGCCAATGTGTCGTTGAATCGGCGGCCGTCTGGGCGGGCATGAAGCCGCGGGGCCGCGCGTGTCGAGTGGAACGTGATTTTATCACGCGGCGACCGTCGCTTCGGGGCCGCCGCGCATGGCCGAACGGCCGGGCGGGCCGTTGCGGCGTGCCGGGCCGCGCGGCCCGGCGTCGTCGTATGTCAGTTCTTGGTGCCGAACAGGCGGTCGCCCGCGTCGCCCAGGCCCGGCACGATGTACGCATGCTCGTTCAGGTGCGAGTCGAGCGACGCGACGAACAGCTTCACGTCCGGGTGCGCGTCCTGGAACACCTGCACGCCCTCGGGCGCGGCGACCAGCGCGACGAACATGATGTTCGCGGCCGGCACGTTGCGGCGCTTGAGCACGTCGACCGCGTGCACGGCCGAATAGCCGGTCGCGACCATCGGGTCGCACAGGATGAAGATGCGATCCTCGAGATCGGGCAGGCGCACCAGATATTCGACCGGGCGGTGATCTTCCGCGCGGTACACGCCGATGTGGCCGACGCGCGCGGACGGCACCAGGTCGAGCAGGCCGTCCGACATCCCGATGCCGGCGCGCAGCACGGGCACGATCGCGAGCTTCTTGCCCGCGATCACCGGCGCGTCGACCGCCACCAGCGGGGTTTCGACCCGCTTGGTCGTGATCGGCAGGTTGCGGGTGATCTCGTAACCCATCAGCAGCGTGATCTCGCGCAGCAGTTCGCGGAACGTGCGCGTCGACGTGTCCTTGTCGCGCATGTGGGTCAGCTTGTGCTGGATCAGCGGATGATCGGTGATGAAGAGATTCGGGAAACGGCTGTCCTGTTTCATGACGGGGTGCCTTGGCGGCAAAAGGGGATCGGGGGCGGCGCCGGCGCCAGGCCGGCCGCCGCTCATGGCCGCAATTTTACCAAGGCGCGCCACGTGATCCGGATATTATCGACGTCTCACGACAATCCGCGCGCCGTGTTCGCCCGCTCGCGACCGTTCGCCCGCCCGGCGAACCGGCCTGCGACCCGTCGGCGACCGGCCCGTCCGGCGCGCGTCGCCATAAAGGAATCGACGATGGATCTCGGCATCGCAGGAAAGACCGCGCTCGTGTGCGCGGCGAGCAAGGGGCTCGGGCGCGGCTGCGCGGAAGCGCTGGCCGCCGAGGGCGTGAACCTCGTGATCGTCGCGCGCACGCGCGACACGCTGGAGGAAACCGCGGAGGAGATCCGCGCCGGGTCGAACGTGTCGATCACCGCCGTCGCCTGCGACATCACGACGCCCGACGGCCGCGCGGCCGCGCTCGCCGCGTGCCCGCAGCCGGACATTCTCGTGACGAATGCCGGCGGGCCGCCGCCCGGCGATTTCCGCGATTTCTCGCACGACGACTGGATCCGCGCGCTCGAGTCGAACATGCTGACGCCGATCGAGCTGATCCGCGCGACCGTCGACGGGATGATCGGCCGCGGCTTCGGCCGGATCGTCAACATCACGAGTTCGGCCGTGAAGGCGCCGATCGACGTGCTCGCGCTGTCGAACGGCGCGCGCTCGGGGTTGACCGGCTTCGTCGCGGGGCTGTCGCGCAAGGTCGCGGGGCAGGGCGTGACGATCAACAACCTGCTGCCCGGGCTGTTCGACACCGACCGGATCGCGACGACGCTCGCCGCGTCGGCGAAGGCGCAGGGCGTGAGCGTCGACGAGATGCGCGCGCGGCGCGCGAAGGAAATCCCGGCCGGGCGCCTCGGCACGCGCGCCGAATTCGGCGCGGCGTGTGCGTTCCTCTGCAGCGTGCATGCAGGCTATATCACCGGGCAGAACTGGCTGCTCGACGGCGGCGCGTATCCGGGCACGTTCTGACGCGCGCACCGCCGTTCACACATACGACAACAATCGACCCACGAAGGAAACGGAGATGAGCAAACCCCGCATCGCACTGATTGCGCACGACGCGAAGAAGGACGAGATCGTCGCGCTCGCGGGCCAGTACCGCGCGACGCTCGCGCAATGCCGGCTGGTCGCGACCGGCACGACGGGCGGCCGCATCGCCGCCGCGCACGGGCTCGAGGTCGAGCGCAAGCTGTCGGGGCCGCAAGGCGGCGACCTGCAGATCGGTGCGGAGCTGGCCGAAGGCCGCGTCGACATCGTCGTGTTCCTGCGCGACCCGATGACCGCGCAGCCGCACGACCCGGACATCACCGCGCTGGTGCGCGCATGCGACGTGCACGACGTGCCGGTTGCGACCAACGTCGCGACCGCGCGGATGTTGCTCGACGATCTGGCGCGCAACATGCAGGACGTTTGCTAGGCGTTCGGCACGCGTGAGTGTGCGTGCTTGCCGCCATCTGTCGTGTGGATGACATGTGACGGATGGCGGTGAGCGTTGATAGCGCCGAAACAGGCGCGGATTGCGATGCCCGAGATCGCGGCCGGTCGCTCATCGTAACGACCAGAACCACACGGTTGATGCAGCCCAGTAGCAATCCGAACTGCAGAGGGCGCGGGCGCCATCGATCAGGTCGATGTGTCCGCCGCGGCCGTTCATGTATCAGGGAATGTTCCAGAAGGCCACGACGCCCTTTCTGGCGGCAATGCCGGTCGTCGCATCGTCTCGCCGGAACACTTCAGCCTTGCCGAAATAGGCCGGCTCCGCCAGCATGTTGGCCAGCCTCGCTGGCCGGCTTCAATTCGCCGTCCACGGTGCGGCCCCTTCTGAATGACGAGGCCGCCGCGCAATGTCATTCCGCTCTTGACGAGTGCCAGGCTGATCCGAATGGCGCACGTATTTGCATACGCCGGATTGGCGACCAGGTCTTGCCAGCCGAGCTCCTCGTATAGCGCTTCCCTGGATACCGTCCCGTTGTCCGGATAGTGGCTGTTCAGTAATGAGAAGTGTGGTTTCAAGCAGATCGTCCCCGATCAACGGCACGGATATTTCTGCTGCAGGATGCGGGTGATCAGGCCTGCTGCGTTTGTGCGCAGCGCATCGTTCGGCAGTTTTCGAAGACCGCCGATCACTTCCGAATCGATCTCTCCGGATTTGAGGCGCCCGTTGTCGCACCAGTCGTTGCCTTCGGTCATGTCGGCCACGCCGGCCAGATAACCGGTCATGACGTGGCGCTCGGCGTCGGCGTACGGATTGTTGTCCGTACGGCTGATGCCGTTGAGCAGCCGCGCACCGTCGACGCGTGGGAGCGCGGCTCCGTTCACGGTGCCGATACCTGCCGACAACGATGCGAAAACAAATGCATGGCGGATGAAAAGGGCGTTCATGGCATGGGGTTCGTGAATTCGGCGCAAAGCAAAATAGCACGCTCACCGTCCCGGGAATCTCCATGGACCGCATGATTTCGCGGGGGACCGCACGGTGCAATGGGTGGCGACGCTTTGCCATCGCTGAATGGACAGCCATTCGTCCGACCGAAGATGGTTCCTTGAACGTGGCGAAATGTTACACGTGGGGCACGCGCCGCACGCGAGACGAGCGCAAGGTCGCGACGGATCGGATGGCGCACCATCCGCCGGAATGCACGTCACGTGCCGATCGTCTTTCGCGAAGACCCTACGGTCGTGAAGGGATTGCCGCGGCGTGCAGCACGAGCGCGCGCGACGCGCGAAAATCACGCGCAGTGTCCCGCGTCTGCCCGCCTCGCCGTTCGGGGGCAGCGACGTATTTGCCGAACCGAATTTCCAGACAAGCGAGGAGCGAAACGATGCCGAAAGCAATCCGATACGACCAGGCAGGCGGCCCGGACGTGATGAAGTGGGTCGACGTCGAGGTCAGCGAGCCGCAGGCGGGCCAGGTCCGCGTCAAGCAGCATGCGGTCGGGCTCAACTATATCGACGTGTATTTCCGCACCGGCCTCTATCCGCAGCCGTTGCCCGCCGGGCTCGGGATGGAGGCGGCCGGCGAGGTGACGGCGGTCGGCGATGACGTGACCGCGTTCAAGCCCGGCGACCGCGTCGCCTATGTGTGGTCGTCGCCCGGCGCGTACGCGCAGGAGCGCGTGCTGCCCGCCGACCGCCTCGTCAAGCTGCCGGACGGCATCAGCTACGACGCAGCGGCGTCGGTGATGCTGCAGGGCCTGACCGCACACTACCTGCTGCGCCGCACCTATCCGGTCAAGGCCGGCGACACGATCCTGATCCATGCCGCGGCGGGCGGCGTCGGCCTGCTGGTCTGCCAGTGGGCGAAGGCGCTCGGCGCAACGGTGATCGGCACGGTCGGCTCCGACGAGAAGGCCGAACTCGCGAAAGCGCACGGCTGCGACCACCCGATCGTCTACACGCGCGAGAATTTCACGCAGCGCGTGAGGGCGATCACGAACGATGCGCTCGTGCCGGTCGTCTACGATTCGATCGGCAAGGACACCTACATCGGTTCGCTCGACTGCCTCGCGCCGCTCGGGCTGTTCGTCAGCTTCGGCAACGCGTCGGGCCCGCTGCCGCCGATCGACTCGAAGGAGCTCTCGTCGCGCGGTTCGCTGTTCTTCACGCGGCCGACGCTGTTCTCGTACATCGCGAAGCGCGCCGATCTCGAAGCCGCGGCCGCCGAGCTGTTCGACGTGATCCTGTCGGGCAAGGTGAAGACGAGCATCAACCAGCGCTATCCGCTCGCGGAAGTCGGCCGCGCGCATGCCGACCTCGAGTCGCGCAAGACGACCGGCTCGACGATCCTAATTCCCTGACGCATCCCTTCGCGCCGGCACCACGCCGGCGCGCACCCTGGCGGGCGGCGACGGTCGCCGTCGGTCCAGTCTTCGTCTCGACCGACGTTCGGTCCGCTGTTCCGCCCGCTGTCCCGCCGCCGTTCCACCCGCCGTCCCCCGCCGTCCGCCGCCGCACGCGTTTACGCGTTTTTTATACTGGCCCGATGACCTTTGACCCGTCCTTTACGCGCGTTCCCATAAGGTTCTAGTCGTCCGATTTCGACGACGGAGAACACAAAAATGGATGGGGTTTTCATCGGCGCACTGGTGCTGTTCACAGCGCTGATCCTCGGTTTGCTTGCCGGTTGCGAGACGCTCGCGCAATACGGCCGCGGGGGGCGCGCATGACCTGGATGCTTTGGCTGGCGGGTGCCTCGACGGCCCTGCTGTTCGCGTATCTCGTCTTTGCGCTGCTGCGCGCGGAGGACATCGAATGAACGCGAACAACCTGTTGCAGACGCTGCTGTTCATCGTCGTGCTGCTTGCGGCGGCCGTGCCGGTCGCGCGCTACCTGACGGCCGTGATGGACGGCAGCTCGCGCGTCGTGCGCGTGTTCGGACCGCTCGAGCGCGTGCTGTACCGCATCGCCGGCGTCGACGCCGGCACCGAGATGAACTGGAAGCGCTACGCGGTCGCGACGATCGCATTCAACGCGCTCGGCGCGCTGTTTCTCTACGGCCTGCTGCGCCTGCAGGGTTTCCTTCCCGGCAATCCGCAGCAGTTCGGCGCGATGACGACTGACGGCGCATTCAACACGGCCGTCAGCTTCGTCACCAACACGAACTGGCAGGACTACACGCCCGAGCAGACCGTCAGCTACCTGACGCAGATGCTCGGCCTGACGGTGCAGAACTTCCTGTCGGCCGCGACCGGCATCGTCGTCGTGATCGCGCTGATCCGCGGCTTTGCGCGTCACACCGCGCAGACGATCGGCAACTTCTGGGTCGACCTCACGCGCGTGACGCTGTACGTGCTCGTGCCGATGGCGGCGCTCGTCGCCGCGCTGTTGATGAGCCAGGGCGTGATCCAGAACATGAAGTCCTACCAGGACGTGCCGGTGCTGCAGACGAGCACCTATGCTGCGCCGAAGCTCGACGCGCAGGGCAACCCGGTGAAGGACGACAAGGGTAACGCGGTCACGGTGCCGACGCAGCTGACGAAGCAGACACTCGCGATGGGCCCGGTCGCGTCGCAGGAAGCGATCAAGATGCTCGGCACCAACGGTGGCGGCTTCTTCAACGCGAACTCCGCGCATCCGTACGAGAACCCGACGCCGTTCGCCAACTTCATCCAGATCTTCGCGATCCTGATCATTCCGGCCGCGCTGTGCCTCGTGTTCGGCCGGATGATCGGCGACCGCCGGCAGGGCATCGCGGTGCTCGCGGCGATGACGGTCGCGTTTGCGGTCGCGATCGGCGTCGAGGTGAGCGCCGAGCAGGCCGGCAACCCGGCGCTCGCCGCGCTGCACGTCGACCAGTCGACGAGCGCGCTGCAGCCGGGCGGCAACATGGAAGGCAAGGAAACGCGCTTCGGCATCGCGCAGACCGGCATCTTCACGGTCGCGACGACGGCCGCGTCGTGCGGCGCGGTCGACACGATGCACGATTCGCTGACGCCGCTCGGCGGTCTCGTGCCGATGCTGCTGATGCAGCTCGGCGAGGTGATCTACGGCGGTGTCGGGTCCGGTCTCTACGGGATGCTGGTGTTCGCGCTGCTCGCGGTGTTCGTCGCGGGCCTGATGATCGGCCGCACGCCGGAATACGTCGGCAAGAAGATCGAGTCGTACGAGATGAAGATGGTGTCGATCGTCGTGCTGCTCACGCCGCTGCTCGTCTTGGTCGGCACGTCGATCGCGGTGCTGGCCGACGCGGGCCGTGCCGGCATCGCGAACCCGGGCCCGCACGGCTTCTCGGAAATCCTGTACGCGTTCAGCTCGGCCGCGAACAACAACGGCAGCGCGTTCGCGGGCCTGACGGTCGGCACGCCGTTCTACAACTGGATGACCGCGATCGCGATGTGGTTCGGCCGCTTCGGCACGATCGTGCCGGTGCTGGCGATCGCCGGCTCGCTCGCCGCGAAGAAGCGCATCGCGGTGACGAGCGGCACGCTGCCGACCCACGGCCCGCTGTTCGTCGTGCTGCTGCTCGGCACCGTGATGCTGGTGGGCGCGCTGACCTACGTGCCGGCGCTCGCGCTCGGCCCGGGCGTCGAGCATCTGATGATGTGGCTGGGCGCATGACGCACGAGCGCATGGCGACACCTTGCAAAGACTGAAGAGATTGAAGAGATCGCAATGACTCAACATTCCGCAACACGGTCCATGTTCGATCCGGCGCTGCTGCGCCCGGCGATCGTGGATTCGTTCAAGAAACTCACGCCGCGCACGCAGTTCCGCAACCCGGTGATGTTCTGCGTGTACGTCGGCAGCATCCTGACCACGATCCTGTGGATCGCGGCGCTCGCCGGCCAGGCCGAGGCGCCGGCGGGCTTCATCCTCGCGATCGCGCTGTGGCTGTGGTTCACCGTGCTGTTCGCGAACTTCGCCGAAGCGCTCGCCGAAGGGCGCTCGAAGGCTCAGGCCGCGTCGCTGCGCAGCGCGAAGAAGGACGTGATGGCGAAGAAGCTCAACGAGCCGCATCCGAAGTCGCCGATCCGCATCACGACCGCGTCGGACCTGCGTAAAGGCGACGTCGTGCTGGTCGAGGCCGGCGACGTGATCCCGGCCGACGGCGAAGTCGTCGACGGCGTCGCGTCGGTCGACGAATCGGCGATCACCGGCGAATCCGCGCCGGTGATCCGCGAATCGGGCGGCGACTTCTCGTCGGTGACCGGCGGCACGCGCGTGCTGTCCGACTGGATCGTCGTGACGGTCACCGCGAACCCCGGCGAGGCGTTCCTCGACCGGATGATCGCGATGGTCGAGGGCGCGAAGCGCAAGAAGACGCCGAACGAGGTCGCGCTGACGATCCTGCTCGTCGCGCTGACGATCGTGATGCTGCTCGCGACCGCGACGCTGCTGCCGTTCTCGATGTTCTCGGTCGACGCGATGAAGGCCGGCCACGTGGTGACGATCACCGCGCTCGTCGCGCTGCTGGTGTGCCTGATCCCGACGACGATCGGCGGGCTGCTGTCGGCGATCGGCGTGGCCGGGATGAGCCGGATGATGCAGGCGAACGTGATCGCGACGTCGGGCCGCGCGGTGGAAGCGGCCGGCGACGTCGACGTGCTGTTGCTCGACAAGACCGGCACGATCACGCTCGGCAACCGCCAGGCGTCGATGTTCGTGCCCGCGCCGGGCGTGAGCGAGGAGGCGCTGGCCGATGCCGCGCAGCTGTCGTCGCTCGCCGACGAGACGCCGGAAGGCCGCAGCATCGTCGTGCTCGCGAAGGAACGCTTCAACATCCGCCAGCGCGACATGGCGCAGCTGCATGCGACCTTCCTCGGCTTCTCCGCGCAGACGCGGATGAGCGGCGTCGATCTCCCGGGTCGCGAGATCCGCAAGGGTGCGGCCGATGCGATCCGCCGCTACGTCGAGACGCACGGCAGCCGCTTCCCGGATGAAGTGCGCCGCGCGGTCGACGACGTCGCGCGCCGCGGCAGCACGCCGCTCGTCGTGGCCGACCTGCACGACGGCGTGGCGCGCGTGCTCGGCGTGATCGAGCTGAAGGACATCGTGAAGGGCGGCATCAAGGAGCGCTTCGCGGAACTGCGCAAGATGGGCATCAAGACCGTGATGGTGACGGGCGACAACCGGCTGACGGCCGCGGCGATCGCGGCGGAAGCGGGCGTCGACGACTTCCTCGCGGAAGCGACGCCGGAAACCAAGCTCGCGACGATCCGCGAGCACCAGGCGGCGGGGCGCCTCGTCGCGATGACGGGCGACGGCACCAACGACGCGCCGGCGCTCGCGCAGGCAGACGTGGCGGTGGCGATGAACACCGGCACGCAGGCGGCGAAGGAAGCCGGCAACATGGTCGACCTCGATTCGAACCCGACGAAGCTGATCGAGATCGTCGAGATCGGCAAGCAGATGCTGATGACGCGCGGCTCGCTGACGACCTTCTCGATCGCGAACGACATCGCGAAGTACTTCGCGATCATCCCGGCCGCGTTCGTGACGACGTACCCGCAACTGCGCGTGCTCGACATCATGCATTTGACGTCGCCGGCCTCCGCGATCCTGTCCGCGGTGATCTTCAACGCGCTGATCATCGTCGCGCTGATCCCGCTCGCGCTGAAGGGCGTCACCTACCGGCCGCTCGGCGCCGCGTCGCTGCTGCGCCGCAACCTGCTGGTGTACGGTCTCGGCGGCGTGCTGCTGCCGTTCCCGTTCATCAAGCTGATCGACATGACGCTCGCCGCGCTCGGCTGGGCCTGATGCGCCGCATTTGAAGGAACCCTCATGAAAACGTTGATTCGCCCGCTCGTCGTGATCTTTGTCGTCCTGACCGCCGTGACGGGGCTCGCCTATCCGGCCGTGATGACCGTGTTCGGCCAGGCCGTGTTTCCGTCGCAGGCGAACGGGAGCCTGATCGAGCAGGGCGGCCGCGCGGTCGGCTCCGCGCTGATCGGCCAGCAGTTCGACGCGCCGAAGTATTTCTGGGGCCGCCTGTCGGCCACGTCGCCGATGCCGTACAACGCGACCGGCTCCGGCGGCTCGAACCTCGGCCCGCTGAACCCGTCGCTCGCCGACCAGGTGAAGGCGCGCATCGCCGCGCTGCGCGACGCCGGCACCGACATGTCGAAGCCCGTGCCGGTCGACCTCGTGACGGCGTCGGCGAGCGGCCTCGATCCGGAGATCACGCCGGCCGCCGCCGCGTACCAGGTCGAGCGCGTCGCGAAGGCGCGCAACCTGACCGCCGACGCGGTCGCGCAGCTCGTCGCCGCGAACACGGCGGGCCGCCAGTTCGGCGTGCTCGGCGAGCCGCGCGTGAACGTGCTGAAGCTGAACCTCGCGCTCGACGCGGCGCAGGCCGCGCACTGAACGCGCGGCCGGGCTCCCGGCGCGGCAACCGGCGTGCGGCGCGGCCCGATCCGCGCCGCACGCGCTTGTCCGACGGCGCATGCGCCGTCTTTGCCTTTTGCGGCGATTTGGAACCACAATGACAGTACTCGTTCGCCATCCCGCGTTTCGCCTTCCTGACGCATGAACCGCCCCGATCCCGACCAACTCCTCGACAAGCTGCAGCGCGACGAAGAAAAGCAGCGGCGCGGCCAGCTGAAGATCTTCTTCGGCGCGTCCGCCGGCGTCGGCAAGACCTATGCGATGCTGCAGGCCGCGCGCCAGCGGCTGCAGGACGGCGTCGACGTCGTCGTCGGCATCGTCGAGACCCACGGCCGCGGCGAAACCGCCGCACTGCTCGACGGCCTCGACGTGCTGCCGCTCGCGCGCATCGAGTATCGCGGCCGCACGCTCGCCGAATTCGATCTCGACGGCGCGCTCGCGCGCGCGCCGCAACTGATCCTCGTCGACGAACTCGCGCATTCGAACGTGCAGGGCGCGCGCCACCTGAAGCGCTGGCAGGACGTCTACGAACTGCTCGACGCGGGCATCGACGTGTACACCACCGTCAACGTGCAGCACCTCGAAAGCCTGAACGACGTGGTCGGCGCGATTACCGGCATCCGCGTGTGGGAGACCGTGCCCGACCGCGTGTTCGACGCGGCCGACGAAGTCACGCTGGTCGACCTGCCGGCCGAGGAGCTGCTCGAGCGGATGCGCGACGGCAAGGTCTATCTCGCGCAGCAGGCCGAGCGCGCGGTGCGCAACTTCTTCCGCAAGGGCAACCTGATCGCGCTGCGCGAGCTGGCGCTGCGGCGCACGGCCGATCGCGTCGACGCGCAGATGCGCGAGTACCGCGCCGACCGTTCGATCCAGCGCATCTGGCAGGCGCGCGAGCGGCTGCTCGTGTGCGTCGGGCCGGGCCCCGAGGCGCCGACGCTCGTGCGCGCGGCCGCGCGGCTCGCGGCGAGCCTGAAGGCCGACTGGATCGCCGTGTACGTCGAGACGCCGCGGCTGCAGCGGCTGCCCGACGCGCGGCGGCAGCGCACGCTCGACGCGTTGAAACTCGCGGCCGAGCTCGGCGCGGAGACGGCCACGCTCGCGGGCGACGACGCGGTTGCCGCGCTGATCGGCTATGCGAAGGTGCGCAACGTGTCGAAGCTCGTCGCGGGCGGCTCGCCGAAGGTCGGGCTCGCGCGCCGCTTCGCGCGGCCGTTCGGCGAACAGCTCGCCGAACGCGCGGGCGACGTCGACCTGATGCTGATCCGCGCGTCGGCGAGCGACGAGGTGCGCGCGGCGCCGCTCGACGCGCGCGCACGCGACTGGCGCGACGCGTTCGCGCAATTCGGGTTGCGGCGTTCGCCGCCGCGCCACTACCTGTACGCCGCCGCGATCTGCGCGGCGATCACCGGTGTCGCGAGCGTCGTGTCCGAGCGGCTCGACCTCACGAACCTCGTGATGCTGTACCTGCTCGGCGTCGTGTTCTCGGCCGTGCGGCTCGGGCGCGGCCCGGGCGTGCTGCAGTCGTTCTTGTCGGTCGCCGCGTTCGATTTCTTCTTCGTGCCGCCGCGCATGTCGTTCTCGGTCAGCGACACGCAGTACCTGCTGACCTTCTTCGGGATGCTGCTGACGTCGCTCGTGATCAGTCACCTGACGTCGACGCTGACGCGCCAGGCGAGCATCGCGCAGCGCCGCGAGCGCCGCACCGGCGCGATCTACGCGATGGCGCGCGAGCTCGGCGCGGCGCTGACGACCGAGCAGATCGTCGAGATCGGCAGCCGCCACGTGGGCGAGGTGTTCCGCGCGCGCGTCGCGTTCCTGCTGCCCGACAGCGCGGACCAGGTGCGGCAGAAGATCGAGGAACCCGACGCGGCCGTCACGCTGACGGGCGCGGATCTCGACAGCGACGTCGGCCAGTGGGTGTACGACCAGCAGAAGCCGGCCGGCCGCGGCACCGACACGCTGCCCGCCGCCGCCGCGCTGTACCTGCCGCTGAAGGCGCCGATGCGCACGCGCGGCGTGCTCGCGGTCGCGTCGCGCGAGCCGCGCGAACTCGAGGTGCCCGAGCAGCAGCGGATGCTCGACGCGTTCGCCGCGCAGATCGCGCTTGCGCTCGAACGCGTGCACTACGTCGAGATCGCGCGCGACGCGCTCGTCAACATGGAATCCGAGCGGCTGCGCAACTCGCTGCTGTCGGCGATCTCGCATGACCTGCGCACGCCGCTCACGACGATCGTCGGCTTTTCGTCGATGCTCGCGAACGGTCGCGCGGCCGCGCAGGACGGCGACGCCGCGGCGGCCGAACGCTTCGCGCAGCGCGAGGGCGAGCTGGTCGACGCGATCCACGACGAGGCGCTGCGGATGACGGGCATCGTCACCAACCTGCTCGACATGGCGCGGCTGCAGGCCGGCAGCCTGCAGCTCAAGCGCCAGTGGTCGCTGCTCGAGGAAACCGTCGGCGCCGCGCTCGCCGCGTGCAAGCGCGTGCTCGCGCGGCATCCGGCGCGCGTGTCGCTGCCGGCCGACCTGCCGCTCCTGCAGATGGACGCGGTGCTGATGGAGCGGCTGTTCACCAACCTGTTCGAGAACGCGGCGAAATACACACCGGCCGACGCGCCGATCGACATCGGCGCCGAACGCGTGACCGACGACGGCCAGCCCTTCGTGCGCGTGCACGTCGACGATCACGGCCCGGGCCTGCCGGCCGGGATGGAAACGCGGATCTTCGACAAGTTCACGCGCGGCGAGAAGGAATCGGCGACGCCGGGCATCGGGCTCGGCCTCGCGATCTGCCGCGCGATCGTCGAAGCGCATGGCGGTAGAATCGGCGCGCTCAACCGTACCGCGCCCGACGGCCGCGTGACGGGCGCGCGCTTCTGGTTCACGCTGCCGGTCGACACGCCGCCGGCCGTGCCTGCCGTACCCGACGACGAAATCGACGTGCCCGGCGCGTCGTCTCCCTCCGAGCCATTGCCAGACCATGAGTGAACCGAGCCTGACCGTCGTCCTGATCGAGGACGAAAAACAGATCCGCCGCTTCGTGCGCGCCGCGCTCGAAGAGGAGGACATCGCCGTGTTCGAGGCGGAGACGGGCAAGCAGGGATTGATCGACGCGGCGACCCGCAAGCCCGATCTCGTGATCGTCGATCTCGGCCTGCCCGACACCGATGGCCTCGACGTGATCCGCGAGTTGCGCGGCTGGTCCGGGGTGCCGGTGATCGTGCTGTCCGCGCGCACCCAGGAAGAGGAGAAGGTCGCCGCGCTCGATGCCGGCGCCGACGACTACCTGACCAAGCCGTTCGGCGTGTCCGAGCTGCGCGCGCGGATCCGCGCGCAACTGCGCCGGCGCAACCAGGGCGGCGCGAACGAGTCGCCGAAGGTGAGCTTCGGCACGGTGAGCGTCGATCTCGCGCTGCGCCAGGTGTGGCGCGACGGCGAGATCGTGCACCTGACGCCGCTCGAGTACCGGCTGCTCGCGACGCTCGTGCGGCACGCGGGGCGCGTGCTCACGCATCGCCAGCTGCTGCGCGACGTGTGGGGGCCGTCGCACGTCGAGAGCCATCACTATCTGCGCATCTACATGGCGCACCTGCGCCAGAAGCTCGAGCGCGATCCCGCGCAGCCCGAGCATATCGTCACCGAAACGGGCGTCGGCTACCGGCTCGTCGGCGCCGCGTGACGTCCGCGGCATGCCGCGCGATGCGGCCGGAATGCAAGGCCGCACGCCGGTGAAGTTGCATCGGCGCGACATTGCCGCCGCATGCGCGGGCCGCGCACACCGGCCACGGATTCCCCGCTATGCTGACCGTTCCGCGAACGAAATCGAGGAGCGTGCAATGTCCGTCCGTCTGGTCGTCATCTGTGCGCTGGCGCTCGCTGCGCCCGGCGCGTTTGCCCAGCCGCTGCCGCCCGGGCAGCAGCCTTCGGCGCCGCAACAGGCGCTCGCCAATCCCGCGTCGGTCAACTGCGAGAAGCTCGGCGGCCGCCACGTGATCCGCAACCTGTCGAGCGGGCAGGTCGGCATGTGCGTGTTCAAGGACGGCCGGGTGTGCGACGAATGGGCGCTGTACCGCGACGACCGCTGCGTGGGCGGCGGCGGCGCCAAACGCGTGTCGAACTGAGACCGGGCGCGGCCGGGCGGCGGCGCGCGGGCCATGCGTCGCCGCGATCCCCCCGTTCGCCCCCGGCCGGCGCATCCGGCATGCCCGTAAGCGTCTTGTTATACTCGGCGCCGCCCGGGGACGACCCCGGGCCATTCGCTTCAACGGGGACGGCCCCATCCGATCCGGAGTACGTCGAGATGGCGTGGGTATGGTTGTTGATCGCCGGTTTGCTGGAAGTGGCCTGGGCGGCCGGCATGAAATCGTCCGAGGGTTTCACGAAGCTCGGACCGTCGGTGGTGACGATCGTGGCGGCGCTCGCCAGCTTCGGGCTGCTCGCGGTCGCGATGCGCCAGTTGCCGCTCGGCACCGCGTATGCGGTATGGACGGGCATCGGCGCGGTCGGCGCGTTCGTGTTCGGGATCGTGATGATGGGCGAGGCGCTCACCGCCGCCCGCGTCGCGAGCGCGTCGCTGATCGTGCTCGGGCTGATCGGCCTGAAGCTGTCGTCGGCTGCGTGACGCCGCCGCGCCGGCCGGCGCCCGCGCCCGGCCGTGACGCACTGCGGAATTGCGGCGGCCCGCCTGCCAGCCTGTCTATAATGGAACGCATTCGGGCCTGAATTCCGCTGCGCCGTTCCCGGCAGGCGGCACCGGTTGCCACGCGCCGCGCGGCCGGTCATACCGACTCGATCCGATCAATCGGCAAAGCGCACGGAAAGTGCAAGGAGAGGGCCATGATCGAAGCCATTTCGCTCGGCGCGGGGCTCGCGTGGGCGAGCGGGCTGCGCCTTTACCTGACGGTGCTGATCGCCGGCGTGCTCGCGCGGGTCGGCTGGCTCCATCTGCCCGACACGCTGGCGGTCCTGACGTCGCCGTGGGTCATCGGCGCCGCCGCCGTGCTCGCCGTCACCGAATTCCTTGCCGACAAGATTCCCGCGTTCGATTCGCTGTGGGACGCAGTCCACACCTTCATCCGCATTCCGGCCGGCGCGGTGCTGGCCGCCGGTGCGCTCGGCCATGCCGACCCGACCGTGCTCGCGGTCGCCGGGCTGGCCGGCGGCACGCTCGCCGGTGCCGCGCACGTCGCGAAGGCCGGCACGCGCGCGCTGATCAACCTGTCTCCCGAGCCGATCTCGAACTGGGTCGCATCGTCCACCGAAGACGGCCTCGTGTTCGGCGGCCTCGCACTCGCGTTCTTCGTTCCGCTTGCGTTCCTCGTGCTGCTCGCGGCGTTCATCGCGGCATCGGCCTGGGCGCTGCCGCGTCTGTGGCGCGGCGTGTCGGGCGGCTTCCGCGGGATGGCGAACCACATGGTGTCGCGGCTCAACTCGATCGGGGGCAAGCGCGATTGAAGGCGCCGTCAACCGCCGAGCGGCAGCGTCCTGACCCTTCGCCGGCCGGGCGGCCCGGCCATGCCGGCCGCTTCGGCTGGCACGACCTGATCCGCCAGGCCGCACGGATGACCGCACGCGACTGGCGTGCCGGCGAACTGACGCTGCTGGTGCTCGCGCTGGTGCTCGCGGTCGCCGCGCTGACGAGCGTCGGTTTCCTCGCCGACCGGTTGCGCCAGGGGCTCGAGCGCGACGCGCGCCAGATGCTCGGCGCCGATTTCGTCGTGCGTGCCGACCATCCCGTCGATCCGTCGTTCGATCGCGAGGCGCGCGCACTCGGCCTGCGCACCGCGACGACCGCGATCTTCCCGAGCATGATCGCGTCGGCCGCCGGCCGGCAGGCGAGCGACGCGGCGCCCGCGCGCCTCGCGGCCGTGAAGGCAGTGTCGCCCGGCTATCCGCTGCGCGGCGCGGTCGAGATCGTGCCGGCCGGCACCGCCGCCGCGCACAAGGCGGCCGCGATTCCCGCGCCCGGCACCGTGTGGGCCGATCCCGCGCTGCTCGATGCTTTGCATCTGAAGGCGGGGGATACCGTTCGTGTCGGGTTGCGCACGTTCACGGTCGCCGCGTCGATCTCCCGCGAACTCGATCGCGGCTTCTCGTTCGTCAATTTCTCGCCGCGGCTGATGATGCGCGCGGACGAGCTTGCCGCGACCGGGCTCACCGGCTACGGCAGCCGCGTCACGTACCGGCTGCTGGTCGCCGGCGACACGCCGGCCGTCGCGCGCTTCGAGGCCTATGCGCACGGGCGCGTCGACGGCGGCAAGCTGCGCGGCGTCGGTCTCGAATCGCTGCAGGAAGGCCAGCCGCAGGTGCGCCAGACGCTCGATCGCGCGCGCCATTTCCTGACGCTCGTCGCGCTCCTGACCGCATTGCTCGCGGCGGTCGCGATCGCGATGGCCGCGCAGCGCTACATGCGGCGCCATCTGGACGGCTGCGCGACGATGCGCTGCCTCGGCGTGAGCCGGCGCACGCTCGGCGCGCTGTTCGCGCTCGAATTCGCCGGCCTCGGCATCGTCTCGGGCGTCGCCGGCGCGGTGCTCGGCTACGGCGGCCACTGGGCGCTCCTGGCGGCGCTCGGCGGCCTGATCGACGTCGCGCTGCCGCCGCCGACGCTTTGGCCCGCGCTCGTCGGTATCGGCACCGCGCTCGTGCTGCTGCTCGGCTTCGCGTTGCCGCCGCTCGCGCCGCTCACGCGCGTGCCGCCGGTGCGCGTGTTGCGGCGCGACTGGGGGGACGCGTCGCGCACCGCGTGGGCCGCGTATGCGCTCGGTGTCGTGCTGTTCGCGGGGCTGCTGATCGTCGCGGCGGGCAACCTGAAGCTCGGGCTGATCGTCACCGGCGGGTTCGCCGGCGCCCTGGTCGGTTTCTCGCTGATCGCGCGGCTCGTGCTGTACGCGGCGGCGCGCGCGGTGCGCGATGCGCGCGTGGCGGCGGGCATCGGCTGGCGCTATGCGCTCGCGTCGCTGCACCGGCGCGGCACGGCGAGCGCGCTGCAGATCACCGCGCTCGCGCTGGGCCTGATGTGCCTGCTGCTGATCGCGATCACGCGCAACGATCTCGTCGCCGGCTGGCGGCAGTCGATGCCGCCCGATGCACCGAACCAGTTCCTGATCGACATCCAGCCCGACCAGCGCGACGACGTCGCGGCGTGGCTCGCCGCGCACGGCGTGCGCGATGCGGTGCCCGCGCCGACGGTGCGCGGCCGGCTCGTCGCGATCAACGGCAAGCCGGTGAACCCGCAAGCGTATCCGTCCGACGAGGCGCGCCGGCTCGTCGATCGCGAGTTCAACCTGTCGTATACGACCGAGCTGCCGCCCGACAACCGGATCGTCGCAGGCGACTGGTTCGGCAATTCGGCCAGCCCGCAGATCTCGATCGAGGCCGGGCTGGCGCAGACGCTGAACGTGAAGCCGGGCGACACGCTGCGCTTCGACGTGACGGGGCTGACGATCGATGCCCCGGTCACCAGCGTGCGCAAGCTCGACTGGGGCACGTTCCGCGTCAACTTCTTCGTGCTGATGCCGCCACCGGTGCTGAAGGATTTCCCGGCCGTCTACCTGACGAGCTTCCACCTGCCGGCCGAGCAGGCGGCGCTGCTCGATCCGCTGATCGCGCGCTACCCGAACCTGACCGCGATCGACATCGCGCCGATCCTCGCGCAGCTGCAACGGATGATGCTGCAGGTGGTCGGCGCGGTGCAGTTCCTGTTTGCGTTCACGCTCGCGGCGGGCGTGCTGGTGCTGTACACGGCGCTGGCCGGCTCGCGCGACGAGCGCGTGCGCGAGGCCGCGCTGCTGCGCGCGCTCGGCGCGTCGCGCGCGCAGGTCAATGCGGTGCAGCGCGCGGAATTCATCGTCGTCGGCGCGCTGGCCGGCGCACTGGCTGCGGCGGGGGCGATCGCGGTCGGCTGGGTGCTCGCGTCGCGCGTGTTCGAGTTCCGGCTCGCCGTCGATCCGTGGCTCGTGCCGGCCGGCATCGCGGCCGGCGTCGCGTGCGCCGGTGCGGCCGGCTGGCTGAGCCTGCATAATGTGTTGCGGCGCCCGGCGCTGCAGTCGCTGCGCGACGCTTGAGCGCCGCCGGCGGCCCCGACTATCCCGTTTCCGATTATCCGTATGACCGATGTGAATGATGAAGCGCCGTCGCAGCCGACGGCGTTCGAGCTCGTGGGCGGCGAAGCCCGCGTGCGCGAGATGGTGGACCGTTTTTACGACCTGATGGACCTCGAGCCCGAGTTCGCGGAGATTCGCGCGCTGCATCCGGCGTCGCTCGACGGCTCGCGCGACAAGCTTTTCTGGTTCCTGTGCGGCTGGCTCGGCGGCCCCGATCACTACATCAGCCGGTTCGGCCATCCGCGGCTGCGCGCCCGGCACCTGCCGTTCCCGATCGCGTCGGTCGAGCGCGATCAGTGGCTGCGCTGCATGGCGTGGGCGATGGAGGACGTCGGGTTGCCCGAGCCGCTGCGCGAACGGCTCATGCATTCGTTCTACGACACGGCCGACTGGATGCGCAACCGGCCCGGTTGATCGACCGGTACGCCGCTGTCCGGACGCCGGGCGAACTGCGTCTGGGCGGCCGGCGCGGTGCGGCGCGACACTGGTCGTTTCCCCATCGATACGAGGTTCGCCCGATGATGACCCAGGCCCTGTTTCGCGACGATGCCTATCTGACGCAGTGCGAGGCCGTCGTCGCGGCCGTCGGCGAAGACGGCATCCGGCTCGACCGCACCGTGTTCTATCCGCTCGGCGGCGGGCAGGCCGGCGACAGCGGCACGCTGACGCTGCCCGACGGCAGCACGATCGCGATCGTCGACACGCGCAAGGCGAAGTTCGAAGGCGCAACGCCCGACGATGCCGTGCACGTGCCCGAGGCGGGCCAGGAAGCGCGCGTCGCGGCGCTCGCACCCGGCGCGCGCGTGGTCGCGGACATCGACTGGCTGCGCCGCTACCGGCGCATGCGATTGCATACGGCCGCCCACCTGATGTGCGCGGTGCTGCCTTACCCGGTCGACGGCTGCAGCGTGACGGCCGACTACGTGCGGCTCGATTTCGCGACGTCGGACACGATCGACCGCGTCGACGTCGAGCGCCGTCTCGCGGAACTGGTCCACGGCGCGCATGCGGTCACGACCGAATGGATCACCGACGCGGAGATGGCCGAGCGCCCCGAACTCGTGCGCACGATGAGCGTGAAGCCGCCGCTGGGGCTGGGCCGCGTACGGCTGCTGCGCATCGAAGGTGTCGATCTGCAGCCGTGCGGCGGCACGCATGTGCGCAATACGTCGGAAATCGGCGACCTGCGGGTCGCCAGACTTGAAAAGAAGAGTGCGCGGACACGGCGCCTCGTGCTGGAGTTTGCATGACGATCGACAACCTGACGGACAGCGCCGCGGCGCTCGATCCGCAAGCGCGCGAGATTCTCGATTTCTGGTTCGGCGAACCGGATTCGGCGGCGTTCGGCCATGCGCGCAAGGTGTGGTTCAACGGCGGCGCGGCGTTCGACGACGTGCTTCGTACGCGCTACGGTGCGTTGCTCGACGCAGCGTGCGACGGCGCGTGCGATCACTGGGCCGACACGCCGCTCGGCGCGCTCGCGCTGATCGTGGTCCTCGACCAGTTCTCGCGCAACATTCACCGCGGCACGCCGCGCGCGTTCGCCGCCGATCCGAGAGCGCTGGCGCTCGCGCGGCGCGTCGTCGCGGCCGGGTGGGACGCGCAGTTGCCGAGCGGCCATCACCGCGCGTTTGCGTACCTGCCGTTCGAACATGACGAGTCGGACGCGAGCCAGCGCGAGGCCGTGCGCCTGTGCGCTGGCATTCGCGGCGAGGCCGGGTGTGCGAGCTATCACGACTTCGCGTTGCGTCATGCGGCCGTGATCGGGCGTTTCGGCCGTTTTCCGCACCGGAACGCGATTCTCGGCCGTGCATCGACCGATGCGGAGGCGGCATTCCTGCGCGAGCCCGGCTCGTCGTTTTGACGGGCGGGGTGGCGGGATGGCGGGCATGAAGCCGCGCTTGCGCGCCGCTTGCGCTGGTCTTCCGGACATGACGACGGCGCCGTTTTGCGGCGCCGCCTTGCATTACTTCGTTTCGTGCGCTTCGGGCGTGCGCACGTAGACGCGCAGCAGCTCCTCGTCGTCGCCCGGGCGGGCGCCGGTCCAGAACAGTTTCCATTCGCTGCCCGGTGCCGGATCGACGGCCCGCACGCCCTGGACGATCATCCACGTGCAGCGCGTCGTCTTCGCGTCGTCGATCGGCGTGTGCTGGATACCGGAGAAGTAGTACATCATCGGCGCTTCCGATTCGCCGAGCCCGTGCAGGCTCGCCATGCAGTCGCCGTCGCTCCACTCGAGCGCGAGATGCGCGTTCAGGTCGTCGAACACCGACCGGTAGCTCTTCGCGACGTCGAGCCACGGCAGCAGCAGCGTATAAACGAGACCCCACGCGACCAGCGCGCCTGCGCCCCACGACAGCGCGCCGCGCCACAGGCCGGTCGTGCGCAGCTTCGGCAGCAGCGACAGCCAGCCGACCGTCAGCGCGAGCGCACCGATCACGAGCCCGGGCACGATCGGCATGGTCCAGTCGAGCGGCAGCCAGCGGCCGAGCACCGCGAGGTTCGCACGCGATGCACCGGGATCGGCCATGACCGCCCAGATCATCCACGCGAGCGCGACGACGGTGCCGAACAGCAGGCGGCTCAGGTAGTCCCATGCGAGATGCAGCCCGCGCGGCAGGCGGTCGATCGCCTGCGCGGCGACCAGCGCGAGCGGCGCGAAGAACGGCAGGATGTAGAGCTGGCGCGAGGTCGCGGACACTTGCAGCACCGCGAGGCCGATCCCGGCGAACAGCACGGGCAGCGCGATGCGCGGCGTGCGCCAGTCGCGCCATGCGCCTCGCGCCAGCGCGGCGATCGCGAGCGGCGCGACCGGGAAGCCGAGCAGCAGGAACGCACGCAGGATGAAGAACGGCTTGTCGTTTTCCGCGCCGAGTTCCGGCACCGAGAATCCGAAGAAGCGGCCGACATTGTTGTCCCAGAACCACGTCATGAACAGCGTCTCGGAACGCAGGAACAGCGCGGTTGGCCAGATGAGCGCGAACGGTGCGAACACCAGCGCGGCGACGCCGAGCGAGCGTGCGAACGCGCGCGTACGGCAGGCGGGGTAGAGCACCAGCGCGCCCGTGAGCGTGGCCGCGAACACGAGCGGCACGAACAGCCCCTTCGCCATCAGCGCGATGCCGACGCCCGCGCCGAAGAGCGGCGCGGCCCAGCGGCCGGACGGCCGCACCGGCAGCCCGTGCCGCATCTGCCGCGCCTGCGCGACGTGCCGCATCACGAGCTCGAGCAGCCCGCAGAAGCCCATTGCGGTGCCGGCGAACAGCGCGACGTCCGTCATCATGTCGTGCACGTGCTTGATCACGACGAGCGTGCCCGCGCTCAGCACGACGGGGCCGATCACGCGCAGGTCGAGCCAGCTGTCGGCCCGGCCGGCACTGCGGGCCGCGCGAGCGATGAAGCCGAACGCGAGCGCCGCGAACAGCGCGCTCGCGAGCCGTGCCGCGTCGTGCAGCGGCATTACCCGCTGCAGCAGCCACGCGAGGCTCGTCGCGACCCATGCGTAGAGCGGCGGCTTTTCCATGAACGGCTGGCCGGCGCTGGTCGGCACGACGAAGTCGCCCGTCTCGAGCATGTGCTGGATGATGCCGAACGTATAGGTTTCGTCCTGCTTCCACGGATCGTGGCCGAGCACGCCCGGCAGCGTATACGCGCACACCAGCGCGGCAACCAGCAGCCAGACGCGCCAGCCGAGCCGGAGGACGCGATCGCGGGTGGCGTTCGGTGCGGCGGCGCCGGCCACGGCAGGCGTGCCG
Source organism: Burkholderia sp. Bp8984 (assembly GCF_003853755.1). Classification (NCBI taxonomy): domain Bacteria; kingdom Pseudomonadati; phylum Pseudomonadota; class Betaproteobacteria; order Burkholderiales; family Burkholderiaceae; genus Burkholderia; species Burkholderia sp. Bp8984. The sequence continues at coordinate 55,757 of NZ_QTQN01000029.1, read as the reverse complement.
GCGCCATCGAGTGTCGCGCTGAGGTTGGGATCGGCGGCTGAGCGTGCGTGCGCGGCCGAAGCGGGCACGGCCGTGCGTCGCCGGCCGGGCGCTGCGGTTCCTGGCATGGAAAAGATCTCGGTCGGGTCAAGCCGGTCCGGCGACATGGGCCGGGACCAATAAGGGTCGCATCGAGGCGAAATGACAGCCGGATGACCGGCCGTTTTTGGCTTGGCGCTAGTAGAACACGGAACCGTTACGGATGTTTACTGAAACAGCCGCGATATTGTGGAGATTTGTGGTGTCGTGACCACGGACGGCCCTGGTCGGCCGTTTTTCCGCCTTTTGGGGCGGGATTACCGGCCGCCGCCGACGTCGAGCAGGGCGCCCGTCGTGTAAGACGCCGCGTCGCCGAGCAGCCAGACGATCGCTTCCGCGATCTCCTGCGCTTCGCCGGCGCGGCCGAGCGGCGTCTGCGCGCCGAGGCGTGCCGCGCGGCCCGGCTGGCCGCCGCTCGCGTGGATTTCCGTCTCGATCAGGCCGGGGCGCACCGCGTTGACGCGTACGCCGTGCGGGCCGAGTTCCTTCGCGAGGCCGATCGTCAGCGAATCGACCGCGCCCTTCGAGCCCGCGTAGTCGACGTACTCGTTCGGCGAGCCGAGCCGGGACGCGATCGACGACACGTTGACGATCGCGCCGCCGCGCCCGCCGCGATCGGTGGACAGCCGGCGCGCGGCTTCGCGCGCGCACAGGTAGGCGCCGAGCACGTTGGTGTCGAACATCCGCCGCAGCCGTTCGACCGGCATGTCGGCGAGCGGCAGCGACGGCGCGACGATCCCCGCATTGTTGACGAGCGCGTCGAGGCGACCGAACGCGGTCGCGACCGTATCGAACATCGCGATGACGTCCGCTTCGTTCGCGACGTCGCCGGCGACGACGCACGCGCGTGCGCCGGCGTCGCGAACGGCTTGCGCGGTCAGTTCGGCCGCCGCCGCGTCGCGCGCGTAGTTGATGCCGACGTCCCAGCCGCGCCCGGCCGCGAGCACGGCGGTCGCGCGGCCGATGCCGCGGCTCGCGCCGGTGATGAGGACGGCCTTGCGCTCGGACGGTGCGGGCATCGCGTGCGGCTCCCGATGAACGTTACTTGGCCGCGTCGGTTGCCCATTTTTCCTGGGCGAGCGGCTGGTAGCGGCGCAGCTGTTCGATCAGCGCGACCGGTTCGGCGTCGATGCACAGTGCGTCGAAGTAGGCCGGGCGCATGAAGCCTTCGTCGACCGTATGGCGCAGCAGCGCGATCAACGGATCGTAGAACGAATCGATGTTGTACAGCGCGACGGGCTTGCGGTGATAACCGAGCTGCGCCCACGTATAGACCTCGAAGAATTCCTCGAGCGTGCCGGCGCCGCCGGGCATCGCGACGAACGCGTCGGACAGGTCGGCCATCATCTTCTTGCGGTGGTGCATGTCGGGTACGACGTGCAGCTCGGACAGCCCGGTATGGCCGACTTCCTTGTCGACGAGCAACTCGGGGATCACGCCGACCGCACGGCCGCCGGCCGCCATCACTTCATCGGCGATCACGCCCATCAAACCGACGCGGCCGCCGCCGTAGACGAGCGTGAGGCCCGCATTGACGAGCGCGCGGCCGAATGCGCGCGCGGCGTCCGCATAGACGGGCCGCACGCCGGACGACGAGCCGCAGTAAACACAGACTGCCTTCATTGTTTCGTATCCTTCGCGGCGGGCTTGGCGGCGACCGGGCTGCCCGCGGGGCGGGGCGAACCGTCGCGCGGCGGCAGGTAGTCGGTGAACTGGCGCTTGGGCAGCTTGCCGGAGACGAGATCGTCGAACAGCTGGCGCGAACGGCCGCGCAGGTACGGGGCCATGATCGAGATCACGTGCATGCTCACCTGGTGCAGCTCTTCGCGGATCGCGTCCTGGTCGTTGTACTTGCGCGGGTGCATCACGTACTGATACGACAGCCAGTACGTCGAGATCACCGCCATGTTGGTGGCGATGACTTCGATCTCGGCGGGCGTCGCGACCATTTCGGCGTCGGACACGAGCAGTTCGCACATCTCGTGCGCGAAGCGCACCTTGTGACTGATGATCTGCTTGAAGTGCGTCTCGAGCGTGCGGTTGCGCGCGAGCAGGTCGTTGAGGTCGCGATACAGGAACCGGTAGGTCCACATGAAATCGGCCATGTACTGCAGGTACGACCAGGTCTCGTCGATCGTCGGACGGTGATCTTCGGGGAAGCGCAGCCGCCGTTCGATCTGCTGCTCGAACTGCGCGAAGATGCTGTTGATGATGTCGTCCTTGTTGCGGAAATGGTAGTACAGGTTGCCTGGACTGATTTCCATTTCCTCGGCGATCGTCGTGGTCGTGACGTTCGGCTCGCCGATCTCGTTGAAGAGTTTCAACGACAACTCGAGAATCCGTTCGCGGGTGCGGCGGGGAGGTTTCGCTTCCATGTCGTCCGGCCCTGTGTGTGCCGGACTGGCGGGCGCTGCAATCGATGCTGCGGGATTCGTCCGGCGCGGGTTGCTGTTCTAAGTCTGGCGGACGATTATAAACCGCGGTTTCCTTGCATCGGGCGCATTTCGTGATCGCGATGCGTTCCACGCATGGTGCGCCGCCGCACGCGGGCGGCGTCGCGGGGGTTGCTAGAAGCCGAGCCAGCGGGCGATCACCGGCCCGAGCACGAAGCCCCACGTCGTCACGCACGCGAACAGCGCGACCGTGACCGCCGCGCTGCCGAGATCCTTCGCGCGCTTCGACAATTCGTGGCGCTCGAGCGAGATGCGGTCGATCGCAGCCTCGACGCTCGAGTTCAGCAGCTCGACGATCAGCACGAGCAGCACCGACGCGATCAGCAGCGCGCGCGATGCGGCGGGGACCGGTGAGAACGCACCGATCGGCAGCATCAGCGCGGCGAGCGTGAGCTCCTGGCGAAACGCGCTCTCCTCGCGGATCGCGACGCGAAACCCGTTCAGCGAATGCTTGAGCGCGTACCACGCGCGCGTGATGCCGCGGTGGCGCTTGTACGGGTTCGGCGGCAGCGGCGCCAGGCGATCGTCGGGGCCGAGCGGTTCGTGCGGGTGCACGTCCGCGTCGGCGTGCGGCTCTTCTTCGTCGAACGGACGATGCAGTGGCGCCGTGATGGCAGGGGACGGGGTCTTGTCGTTCAGGTCTCGTTTCAAACGGCGGCACCTTCGGCGGGCGAGTACGCAGTCTTCGGCAGCGGCTTCAGATGCGACGCGAACTGCTCGGACGCCGCGCGCCACGAGAAGCGTTCGGCCCACGCGCGGGCCGTCTCGCGTTCGATCTTCAGCGCCTCCAGGCAGGCTTCCTGCAGGTCTTCGTGCATCGCGCCGGCATCGCCCCCGCCCAGCACGTCGATCGGGCCCGTGACGGGGTAGGCGGCGACCGGCGTGCCGCACGCGAGCGCCTCCAGCAGCACGAGGCCGAACGTGTCGGTGCGACTCGGGAACACGAACACGTCGGCCGCAGCATACACCTTGGCGAGCTCGGCTTGCGACAGTACGCCAAGATAGTTCGCTTCCGGGTAGCGCGACTTCAGCTCGGCGAGCGCCGGACCTTCGCCCGCGACCCACTTCGAGCCGGGCAGGTCGAGGCGCAGGAACGCCTCGACGTTCTTCTCGATCGCGACGCGGCCCACGTACAGGAAGATCGGCCGGGCGGTGTTGAGCACCTTCGACTCCATCGGCCGGAAGATGTCGAGATCGACGCCGCGCGTCCACAGCACGACGTTCGTGAAGCCGAACTTCTCGAGGTCCTGCTTCACGACCGGGGTCGGCGCCATCACCGCGAGCGACGGCCCGTGGAACCAGTGCAGGAACTTGTAGGTCGCCGACAGCGGAATCCCGAAGCGCGCCTGCACGTATTCCGGAAAGCGCGTGTGATACGCGGTCGTGTACGGCAGCTTGCGCGCGCGTGCATAGCGTCGCGCGGCGAGGCCGAGCGGGCCTTCGGTCGCGATGTGCAGCGCGTCGGGTGCGAACGCATCGATCCGCGCGCGCAGCTTGCGGTACGGCAGGATCGACAGGCGGATCTCGGGATAGGTCGGGCAGGGCACCGTGCGGAATTCCAGCGGCGTCAGCATTTCGACCCGGTGGCCGAGCGCGGTGAGTTCGCGGGTGGTGCTCTTCAGCGTGCGCACGACGCCGTTGACCTGCGGTTCCCACGCGTCGGTGACGATCATGATCTTCATCGCGGCATGTGTCCTGTAAGTGGAGTTGTGTCAGGCAGTGGCCTTGGCCTTGCGCGACGGGGCAACGGACGGCGCGGTGCGCATCGCCGTCCAGTAGACGACCTTCAGTTCGCCTTCCATCGTCTCGACGAGCGCGGACAGGCTCTCGACCCAGTCGCCGTCGTTGCAGTACAGCACGCCGTCGATGTCGCGGATCTCCGCCTTGTGGATGTGCCCGCACACGACGCCGTCGCAGCCGCGGCGGCGCGCCTCGTCGGTCATCACGGTCTCGAACTGCGAGATGAAGTTCACCGCGTTCTTCACCTGGTGCTTCAGGTACTGTGACAGCGACCAGTACTGGAACCCGAGCCGGCTGCGGATCCGGTTGAACCAGCGGTTCAGCACGAGGATCAGCGTGTAGAGCGTGTCGCCGAGATACGCGAGCCATTTCGCGTGCTGGATCACGCCGTCGAACAGGTCGCCGTGCACGATCCACAAACGTTTGCCGGCGAGCGTCGTGTGGAACGCCTCGCCGCGCACCTGGATGTCGCCGAATGCGAGGTCGCAGAACTGCCGCGCGCCTTCGTCGTGGTTGCCCGGGATGTAGACGACCTGCGTGCCCTTGCGCGCCTTGCGCAGTACCTTCTGCACGACGTCGTTGTGCGCCTGCGGCCAGTACCAGCCCTTCTTCAGCTGCCAGCCGTCGATGATGTCGCCGACGAGGTACAGGTATTCCGAATCGTTGTGGCGCAGGAAATCGAGCAGGTACGGCGCCTGGCAGCCGCTCGAGCCGAGATGGATGTCGGACAGCCAGATCGTGCGGTAGCGATGCGTGGACGGCTCGGGGTCGTCGCGCTGCGTGACGTGTGCGGCCGCCGGTTCGTGCGGCGAAAGGGCATCGGTTGCGGCCGAGCCGGACAGGAAGGCAGTGACGGCGCGGGCGCCGAGCGGTTGACGGAACAGGGAGGTCGCGGACGTTTTCTGGCCCATGCATGACTCGCGCCGGTTGACATTACCGGCATTGCGCCATGCGGGCGTGACCATGCCGTGACAGTCACGAGACGTTCTTATTACTGTCGTCGCGGCGTGTTTAGCAGTGAATGTGGCGATGTTGCGTAATCTGCCGAACCGACCGGTCTGCGGTTGCCGTGCAAGCCGCGCGGGGCGGGCGTGTGGGCGGTTTCGAGGGGTTTTGTCTGATGAATGTGCGAATGCATGAATGCACGGAGCCGTCCCGCGATCACGCGATAACGCGAACCGCGCGGGTCAGCGCGGAATCGCGACGACGCGTGTGCGGGCGATGCGGTCGTGCGGAAACTGGCGATCGCTATGCAGGCAGGCGGCGCCGGCCCATACGACGATCCACGCGGCGGCGAGCGCGAGCGTGACGGGCACCGACAGGCCGAGGAGCGGATGCAGCGCGAGCGGCGGCAGGAACCACAGCCAGCCGAGCGCGTAGCGGACGAGCGCGTGGCCGGCGTTCAGCGGCCGGCCGCTCGACGATTCGAGCCGCAGCCGCCAGGTCTTCATCGGCAGCGTCTGGCCGCCATGGGTCCAGAACCAGACGAAGTACGCGCCGACGACGAGTGCGATCCACGCGGCGAGCAGGTTGTGATGGACGAGGCCGTTGCGCTGCTGCGTCGCGAGGCTGAAGGCGAGGGCGGCGAAGAATACGACGCCGAACAGCAGCACGGCTTCGTACAGCATCGCCGCGAGGCGCCGCCGCACGGACGGCGCGGCGGCGACGGCCGGGGCCTCGGTTGCGGGGGCGCTTGCCACGGCGGGTCAGGAACCCTTGAACATCGACGGCGCGTCGGCCGGCGACACGGGCGTGACGGTCGCGGGTGCGGGGGCGGTGCCGGACGTGGCCGATGCGGTCACCGGCGGCGCGCCGGCGCCGGCCGATGCGGGCGCCGGCGCCGGAACAGGATTGCTCGCCGGATGTTCGTGCGAATTGACGAGACGGCGCACGTCGCGGTCGGCGACGGTCGGCGGCGCGCTGACGACGCTCGGCCGGCGCCGGCGCTCGGTCGCGGCGAGGCGCTGCTTCTGTTCTTCGGGCAGTTGCTGGTAGGCCTTCCATGCGCGCTCGCGCGCCTGCGCGGAAAGCTCCTTCGCGCTCTGGTAATTCTCGCGCGCGACGCGGCGCTGCTCGGGCGTCATCCGCGCCCACTCGGACATCCTGTCCTGCAGGTGCTTCTGCTCATCGGGCGTCAATTTCGCGAAACGGGACGCGATCTTCAGCCATTTGCGCTTGCGCGCATCGCTGAAGCCATCCCACTGATCGGCGAACGGCGCGAGTGCCGCGCGTTGCGCGGGCGTCAGGCGCGCCCACGAGAGCGGGCCGTTGGCGGCCGGCAGCGGCAGGGGCAGCGGGGCGAGTTCGGTGGTCAGGCCGGCCGCGGCCGAGGTCGGCGCGGGCGCGCTGCTGGCCGCGGCGGAGACCGTCGCGGGGGGCGGGTTGAATCGGGAATAGGTGGCGACGTAGGAAATGGCGATCGCGATCACGCATCCGAAAAATACGGCCAGGCCGCGTTTCTGACTCACCCGTGCGATCCCCTCGTTATTGTCTGTTTGTTAGCGTGTGTGCGAAAGATACGCGTTGAACCCGTGATCGAGATACGCGTTGAGCGGCAGGTCGTCGCTGAGCATCGCCGCGTCGATGTCGGCGAGTTCGGCGGTGCGCTGCATGTCTTCCCAGTACGCGATGCCGACGAGCCCCGCGAGCAGCAGCGCGAGCGGCCACGCGCGCAGCAGGCGGCGCGCGAACGACGTCTGCGGACGGCTCGCGGGCGGCGTGCCGTATGCGGCGGCGGCACCGGCGAAGGCGGGCACGAACACCGGCGCGGTGGCGGCTTCCGGCTTCTTGCGCGCGAGCGCGGCCCGGCGCGCGACGGCCAGACGATCGGTGGTCGCGGCAGGCAGCGCCGCGGCACGTTCGTCCAGTGCGCGGCGGACCTTCAGCGCGAATTCGTGTTCTCGATTTACGGGAGCGGAGCTCATAGCGTGATTCCTTTGGCCTTGAGCGCTTGCGCCAGGGCATGGGTGGCTCGCGAGCAGTGCGTCTTGACGCTGCCTTCGGAGCACCCCATTGCGGCGGCAGTCTCGGCGACATCCATATCTTCCCAATAACGCATCAGGAACGCTTCCCGTTGACGCGTCGGAAGTTTCTGGATTTCTTCGTCGATCAGGGCCAGAACCTGCTCCCGCTCGAGGCGGTGCTCGGTGCTCTCGACACCTGCATTGTCGTCCGCCGACTCGAGCGTTTCCAGTGGATCGAAGTCCTCGTCGTCCGTATTGTTGAGCGACGAGAACAGCGTGACCCAGGTATTGCGGACCTTCTGCCGGCGGAACCAGTCGTGGATCGCGTTCTGCAGGATCCGCTGGAACAGCAGCGGCAGTTCGGCCGCCGGCCGGTCGCCGTATTTCTCCGCCAGCTTGATCATCGCGTCCTGCACGATGTCGAGCGACGCATCGTCGTCACGCACGGCGTACGCAGCCTGCTTGAACGCGCGCCTTTCGACGCCCGCCAGAAAGTCGGCGAGTTCCTTGTCTGATGCCATTCCGTAAAGGTATGCGCTGCGGACTGCGGCGTGTGAAAGGTCGAAAAATTTCGTAAAACCCGCGGATGCTAACAAATTTTCGCGCGACTTGGCACCGGTTGCGGCTCGCCCCGTTGCATGCGAGCCGCGTCCGCGGCCCGCCGGGCGGGGCGCATGATGCGCTGCGGGATATTTTGCTTGACGACCCAATCATGACCCGCTATCGTCAGCGATTCGCAACATGAAGTGATGGTCTCATTTGAGGCTGGCCCAAGAAGCCCGCCCTTCAAACTGGACGCGCCGCTTGAACCCGAGCCACAAGCCCGGCAGAGAGCACCCGATCAATTTTTTGCCGAAAATTCGAAAGGTCAAAATGAACATGCCCAGCGCGGAATTCTCCACGTCGGAACCCCTTTCCCCTCCCGATAGCGACTCCATCGGCGCCACCGTGCTCATGAAGGCACTGGCCGACGAGAACGTCGAATTCATCTGGGGCTACCCCGGCGGCTCGGTACTCTACATCTACGACGAGCTTTACAAGCAGGACAAGATTCAGCACGTGCTGGTGCGCCACGAACAGGCGGCCGTGCACGCAGCCGATGCATATGCGCGTTCCACCGGCAATGTCGGCGTCTGTCTCGTGACGTCCGGCCCCGGTGTCACCAATGCGGTGACCGGCATCGCGACGGCCTACATGGATTCGATCCCGATGGTCGTGATCAGCGGCCAGGTGCCGACTGCCGCGATCGGCCAGGACGCGTTCCAGGAATGCGATACGGTCGGCATCACGCGTCCGTGCGTGAAGCACAACTTCCTCGTGAAGGACGTGCGCGACCTCGCGGAAACCGTCAAGAAGGCGTTCTACATCGCCCGCACCGGCCGTCCGGGCCCGGTGCTGATCGACATCCCGAAGGACATCTCGAAGACGCCGTGCCAGTACGAGCCGGTCAAGAGCGTGTCGCTGCGCTCGTACAACCCCGTCACGAAGGGCCATTCGGGCCAGATCCGCAAGGCCGTGTCGCTGCTGCTGTCGGCGAAGCGTCCCTATATCTACACGGGCGGCGGCATCATCCTCGCCGATGCGGCACGCGAACTGAACCAGTTCGCCGACCTGCTCGGCTACCCGGTCACGAACACGCTGATGGGCCTCGGCGGCTATCGCGCGTCGGACAAGAAATTCCTCGGCATGCTCGGCATGCACGGCACCTACGAAGCGAACATGGCGATGCAGCACTGTGACGTGCTGATCGCGATCGGCGCGCGCTTCGACGACCGCGTGATCGGCGACCCGGCGCACTTCGCGTCGCGTCCGCGCAAGATCATCCACATCGACATCGACCCATCGTCGATCTCGAAGCGCGTGAAGGTCGACATCCCGATCGTCGGCGACGTGAAGGAGGTGCTGAAGGAACTGATCGAGCAGTTGCAGACGGCCGAGCACGGTCCCGACACCGACGCGCTCGCGCAATGGTGGAAGGACATCGAAAGCTGGCGCGCGAAAGACTGCCTGAAGTTCGACCGCGACAGCGAGATCATCAAGCCGCAGTACGTGGTCGAGAAGGCGTGGGAGCTGACGGACGGCAACGCGTTCGTGTGCTCGGACGTCGGCCAGCACCAGATGTGGGCCGCGCAGTTCTACCGTTTCAACAAGCCGCGTCGCTGGATCAACTCCGGCGGCCTCGGCACGATGGGCTTCGGCCTGCCGGCAGCGATGGGCGTCAAGATGGCGCACCCGGACGACGACGTGCTGTGCATCACGGGCGAAGGCTCGATCCAGATGTGCATCCAGGAACTGTCGACCTGCCTGCAGTACGACACGCCCGTGAAGATCATTTCGCTGAACAACCGCTATCTGGGCATGGTCCGCCAGTGGCAGCAGATCGAATACAGCAAGCGCTATTCGCATTCGTACATGGATGCGCTGCCCGATTTCGTGAAGCTCGCCGAAGCGTACGGCCATGTCGGCATGCGGATCGAAAAGACCTCGGATGTGGAGCCGGCGCTGAAGGAAGCGCTGCGCCTGAAGGACCGCACCGTGTTTCTCGACTTCCAGACCGATCCGACCGAAAACGTCTGGCCGATGGTACAGGCCGGCAAAGGCATCACCGAGATGCTGCTCGGATCGGAAGATCTGTAACGGCGCGACGCGCGTCCAGGCCGGGAGCGGCCGCCTTCACGAAGGGCGGTGCGGCACCGGGCGGCGCGCGGCGCGAGTGAATCGACACGGACACATTCTGGAAGAAGCGAACATGAGACACATCATTTCCGTCCTGCTGGAAAACGAACCGGGCGCGCTGTCGCGCGTGGTCGGTCTGTTTTCCGCACGCGGCTACAACATCGAAACCTTGACGGTGGCGCCGACCGAAGACCAATCGCTGTCGCGGCTCACCATCGTTTCCATTGGCTCCGACGACGTGATCGAACAGATCACGAAGCATCTGAACCGCCTGATCGAGGTGGTGAAAGTGGTGGACCTGACCGACGGTGCACACATCGAACGCGAGCTGATGCTGATCAAGGTACGTGCAGTGGGCAAGGAGCGCGAAGAAATGAAGCGGATGTCGGACATTTTCCGCGGCCGCATCATCGACGTGACCGAAAAGACCTACACGATCGAATTGACGGGCGCGAGCGACAAGCTCGACGCATTCATCCAGGGGCTGGACGCCACCGCGATCCTAGAGACCGTGCGTACCGGCAGCTCCGGCATCGGACGCGGCGAGCGCATCCTGAAGGTGTGATGCCGAAATTGCCAAAGAGGCACGCCGGGTGCGCCGTCATGTCCCGGCCCGCAGTACTCCATCTGAACGAATTGTTGAATTTTTGAATTAGCGAAGGAACCATCATGAACGTTTTCTACGACAAAGACGCTGACCTCTCCCTCATCAAGGGCAAGCAAGTCACGATCATCGGCTACGGCTCGCAAGGCCATGCACACGCACTGAACCTGAAGGACAGCGGCGTGAACGTTACGGTCGGCCTTCGCAAGGACGGCGCGTCGTGGAGCAAGGCTGAAAACGCAGGCCTCGCGGTCAAGGAAGTCGCGGAAGCGGTGAAGGGCGCGGACGTCGTCATGATGCTGCTGCCGGACGAGCAGATCGCCGACGTGTACGCGAAGGAAGTGCACGCGAACATCAAGCAGGGCGCCGCACTGGCATTCGCGCACGGCTTCAACGTCCACTACGGCCAGGTGATCCCGCGCGCCGACCTCGACGTGATCATGATCGCGCCGAAGGCCCCGGGCCACACCGTGCGCGGCACGTACTCGCAAGGTGGCGGCGTGCCGCACCTGATCGCGGTTGCGCAGAACAAGTCGGGCGCGGCACGCGATATCGCGCTGTCGTACGCGGCAGCGAACGGCGGCGGCCGTGCCGGCATCATCGAGACGAACTTCCGTGAAGAGACCGAAACCGACCTGTTCGGCGAGCAGGCCGTGCTGTGCGGCGGTACCGTCGAGCTGATCAAGGCAGGTTTCGAGACGCTGGTCGAAGCCGGCTACGCGCCGGAAATGGCGTACTTCGAGTGCCTGCACGAACTGAAGCTGATCGTCGACCTGATCTACGAAGGCGGCATCGCGAACATGAACTACTCGATCTCGAACAACGCCGAGTACGGCGAGTACGTGACGGGCCCGCGCGTCGTCACGGAAGAGACGAAGAAGGCGATGAAGCAGTGCCTGACCGACATCCAGACGGGCGAGTACGCCAAGAGCTTCATCCTCGAGAACAAGGCAGGCGCCCCGACGCTGCAGTCGCGCCGCCGCCTGACGGCCGAGCACCAGATCGAGCAGGTCGGTGCGAAGCTGCGCGCGATGATGCCGTGGATCGCGAAGAACAAGCTCGTCGACCAGACGAAGAACTAAGCACCGCGTGCTGCTCCGGCCCTTCGAGTGGAGGGTCGGTTTCAAAAAGCCGTCCGAAGGCAGCAGTGCCCCGGGCGGCTTTTGCTATCCTACGGGCTTTGCAATTCACCGAACACCGAACGAACCCATGAACTATCCTCATCCGATCATCGCGCGCGAAGGCTGGCCGTTCATCGCGATTGCAGCCGTCATCGCGTTGTTGATCCACGCCGTCGGGGGCTTCGGCTTCGCGTGGCCGTTCTGGCTGCTGCTCGTCTTCGTCGTCCAGTTCTTCCGCGATCCGCAGCGCCCGATCCCGGCGCAGCCGAATGCGGTGCTGTGCCCGGCCGACGGCCGCATCGTCGCGGTCGAGACCACGCAGGATCCGTACGCGAACCGCGAAGCGCTGAAGATCAGCGTGTTCATGAATGTCTTCAACGTCCATTCGCAGCGTTCGCCGGTCGACGGCGCGATCTCCAAGGTCGAGTACTTCCCGGGCGCGTTCCTGAACGCGGCGATCGACAAGGCGTCGACCGAGAACGAGCGCAATGCGGTCGTGATCCAGACGGCGAGCGGCAAGACCGTCACCGCCGTGCAGATCGCCGGCCTCGTCGCCCGCCGGATCCTCTGCTACGTGCGCGCCGGCGAGCCGCTGTCGCGCGGCCAGCGCTACGGTTTCATCCGCTTCGGTTCGCGCGTCGACGTGTATCTGCCGCTCGGCAGCCGCGCGAAGGTGTCGATCGGCGAGAAGGTCTACGCGTCGTCGACGATCCTCGCCGAGCTCGAACAGTAAGCGGCGGGGCGCACGATGGCCGCATTCAAACCGCGTCGGCCGCGTAACGGCTCCGGCCAGACGCCACGTCCGTTCCGCCGCAACAAGGGAATGGCGCCCGATCCCGCGCCGCTCGAGAGCCGCCGCGCCGCGCGCCAGCGGTTCCTGAAGACGCGTGGCATCTACCTGCTGCCGAACGCATTCACGACCGCCGCGCTGTTCTGCGGCTTCTTTGCGGTCGTGCAGGCGATGAACGTGCGCTTCGAGATCGCCGCGATCGCGATCTTCGTCGCGATGGTGCTCGACGGGATGGACGGGCGCGTCGCGCGCATGACGCATACGCAAAGCGCGTTCGGCGAACAGTTCGACAGCCTGTCGGACATGGTGTCGTTCGGCGTCGCGCCCGCGCTCGTGATGTACGAGTGGGTGCTGAAGGATCTCGGCCGCTGGGGCTGGCTCGCCGCGTTCGTCTATTGCTCGGGCGCCGCGCTGCGTCTCGCGCGCTTCAACACGAACATCGGCAGCGTCGACAAGCGCTTCTTCCAGGGGCTGCCGAGCCCGGCCGCCGCCGCGCTGATCGCCGGCTTCGTCTGGCTCGCGACCGACAACCGCGTGCCGATGAAGCTCGGCTGGCTGCCGTGGGTCGCGTTCGCACTGACGATCTATGCGGGCGTGACGATGGTGTCGAACGCGCCGTTCTACAGCGGCAAGGCGCTCGACGTGCGGCACCGCGTGCCGTTCGCGGCGATCCTGCTGGTCGTCGTCGCGTTCGTGCTCGTGTCGTCCGATCCGCCGCTGATGCTGTTCTGCCTGTTCGTGCTGTACGGGCTGTCCGGCTACGTGTTCTGGGCCTACATGGCCGTGCGCGGACGGGCGAATCCCGCGCGCTCGTCGCAACGCGACCACTGACGCGCAACCTGTCCGGAAACGGCGGCCTCGGAGATGATTCCGGGCCGCCGTTTTCATTTGCCCCTTTTTCGTGCGTCGGAGCCCGGTATCCCGGGTGCCGTCCGATTGCGCACCCGACGGAATGTCGCTATAGTCTTCGGCATGACTGCATTTCCCCGCCTCTCCCTCCTTCTAGCCGGTGCGCCGCTACGCGCGCTAGCTTTGGCGCGCCTGCCGCGCTGACCGTTCTCGCCCTCCGTCAAGCCTCGTCTGTTGTTGAGCGTCGCCAGCGGTGGCGCGATCTCATTACGTTCGATTCCCGTATAAAGAGCCCTGGAGCCCCCCATGACAGACAAGCTGATCATTTTCGATACGACGTTGCGTGACGGTGAACAATCGCCCGGCGCGTCGATGACGAAGGAAGAGAAAATCCGCATCGCGAAGCATCTCGAGCGGATGAAGGTCGACGTGATCGAGGCCGGTTTCGCGGCCAGCTCGAACGGCGACTTCGACGCGATCCACACGATCGCCGGTCTCGTGAAGGACAGCACGATCTGCTCGCTGGCGCGCGCCAACGACAAGGACATCCAGCGTGCGGCCGACGCGCTGAAGCCGGCCAACAGCTCGCGGATCCACACGTTCATCGCGACGTCGCCGCTGCACATGGAAAAGAAGCTGCGCATGACGCCGGACCAGGTGTTCGAGCAGGCGCGCCTCGCGGTGCGCTTCGCGCGCAAGTTCACCGACAACGTCGAATTCTCGCCGGAAGACGGCAGCCGTTCGGATCTCGACTTCCTGTGCCGCGTGCTGGAAGCGGTGATCGCCGAGGGGGCGACGACGATCAACATCGCCGACACGGTCGGCTACGGCGTGCCGGAGCTCTACGGCAACCTCGTGAAGACGCTGCGCGAACGCATTCCGAACTCGGACAAGGCGATCTTCTCCGTGCATTGCCACAATGATCTCGGGATGGCGGTGGCGAACTCGCTCGCCGGCGTGAAGATCGGCGGCGCGCGCCAGGTCGAGTGCACGATCAACGGTCTCGGCGAGCGCGCGGGCAACACGTCGCTCGAGGAAATCGTGATGGCCGTGAAGACCCGCAAGGACTACTTCGGCCTCGACGTCGGCATCGACACGACGCAGATCGTGCCGACCTCGAAGCTCGTGTCGCAGATCACCGGTTTCGTCGTGCAGCCGAACAAGGCGGTGGTCGGCGCGAACGCGTTCGCGCACGCGTCGGGCATCCACCAGGACGGCGTGCTGAAGGCGCGCGACACCTACGAAATCATGCGCGCGGAAGACGTGGGCTGGACCGCGAACAAGATCGTGCTCGGCAAGCTGTCGGGCCGCAACGCGTTCAAGCAGCGCCTGCAGGAGCTCGGCGTGTCGCTCGACAGCGAAGCCGAACTGAACGCCGCGTTCATGCGCTTCAAGGACCTCGCCGACCGCAAGGCCGAGATCTTCGACGAAGACATCATCGCGATCGTCTCGGAAGAATCGGCGCTCGCGCACGAGCAGGAGCACTTCAAGTTCGTGTCGCTGTCGCAGCGATCGGAGACGGGCGAGCAGCCGCAGGCGAAGATCGTGTTCGCGGTCGAAGGCAAGGAAGTGACCGGCGAGGCACGCGGCAACGGGCCGGTCGACGCGACGTTCAATGCGATCGAGGGTGAAGTCGGCAGCGGTTCCGAACTGCTGCTGTACTCGGTGAACGCGATCACGACCGGCACGCAGGCGCAGGGCGAAGTGACGGTCCGGCTGTCGAAGAGCGGGCGGATCGTCAACGGTGTCGGCACCGATCCGGACATCGTCGCCGCGTCCGCGAAGGCGTACATCTCGGCGCTGAACAAGCTGCATTCGAAGGACGACAAGGTCAACCCGCAGCGCGCGTAAGCGCTGCGCGTCGAGCGCCCGAAGCACACGAAACGCCCCGAGCGGCCTCGCGCCGCGCGGGGCGTTTTTCATGCGCCGCTCATTCGGCGGCCGGCGCGCGGAACGACCAGCGGCGTGCGGCCGGGCGGGGCGCCGGGCTGCGGCGGCGGAATTCGACCGCGATCCCGCGCCGCGGCGCATCGGCGATGAACGCGTCGAGCAGTTCGAGCACGTCGTGGTCGATGTAGTCGGCGCGCGTCGCGTCGATGATCACGGCCGCGCGGTCCGGAATGTGCCGCAGGTGATGCTTGACCTGCACCTTGCCGAGGAACGACACGTCCTTGCGGAACGACAGCAGGAAGTGGTCGTCGTGCTGCGCGAGCGTGACGGGGCTCTTCAGGTTCGCCACCGCGACCGCCAGCACGCTGCAGGCGAGGCCGAGCGCGATGCCGAACAGCAGGTCGACCGCCAGCACGCCCGCGATCGTCGCGGCGAACGGCACGAACGCGGCCGGGCCCTGCTTCAGCACCGAGCGGAACAGCGCCGGTTTGGCGAGCTTGAAGCCGGTGTGGATCAGTATCGCCGCGAGGCTCGCGAGCGGGATCAGGTTGATCAGCCCGGTGAGCGCGAACACGCTGGCGAGCAGCAGGATCCCGTGCACGATCGCCGACATCCGGCTTTGGGCACCCGCGTTCACGTTGACCGAACTGCGCACGATCACCGACGTGATCGGCAGCCCGCCGACCGCGCCCGCGACGAGATTGCCGACACCCTGGGCCTTGAGTTCGCGGTCCGGCTGGGTCGGCCGGCGCTTCGGATCGATCTGTTCTACCGCCTCCAGGCTCAGCAGCGTCTCGAGGCTCGCGACGACCGCGAGCGTGATCGCGACGCGCCACACGTCCGGATTGACGAGTTGCGCGAAGTTCGGGCCGAGCTCGGCATGCTTCAGCGATGCCGCGAGCGCCGCGAACGATTCGAGCTCCGGCAGCGTGACGCGATGCGCGGCGCCCGGCGCGACCGACGGTGCAACGACGCCGAGCACCAGCGTCGCGCCGATGCCGAACACGACGACCGCGAGCGGCGCAGGCACCGCGCGTACCCAGCCGAAGCGCTTGAGCGCGGGCGTGTCCCACGCGACCAGCAGCGCGAGCGAGATGAGCGCGATGGCCGTTGCGGCCCAGGCGGTCGGCAGGCCGGGCCACGATGCAAACGATTGCGCGGCCGGCCCGCCGATGCCGAATGCGAACGGAATCTGCTTCACGACCAGCAGCAGGCCGATCGCCGCGAGCATGCCCTTGATGACGGGCGACGGTACGTACGCGGCGAAGCGGCCGGCGCGCAGCATGCCGAAGCCGAACTGCAGCACGCCGGACAGCAGCACCGCGAGCAGGAACGCGGAAAAACTGCCGAGTTGCGCGATCCCTTCGACGACGATCACGACGAGGCCGGCGGCCGGCCCGCTGACCGACAGTGACGAGCCGCTCAACAGCGCGACGATGATCCCGCCGACGATGCCGGACACGAGCCCGGCGAACGGCTCGACGCCGGACGCATTGGCGATGCCGAGACATAACGGCAGCGCGACGAGGAACACGACGATGCCGGCGACGATGTCGCGCGGCAGGGTGGACAGGCGGTCGTTCAGTTTCATGGTTGGGGTGATTTCATTGGCGTAGGGAGGGGCGGATCAGCCGAGAGCGACGGCCATGGCGGCATGCTCCGGTTCGGCTTCGGCCGGCGCTGTCGTGTAGCCGGAATCGAGTTCCTTCAGGCGGCCGTCGGCGAGCGAAAAGATCCAGCCGTGCACGAGCGGCGGCCGCTGCCGGCCATGCACGATCGGCGAAGCGCGCAGCAGCCGCACCTGTTCGAGCACGTTGAGTTCCGCCAGGCGGTCGGCGGCGGCCGTGTCGTCGAGTCCGTCGAGCGTGTCGCGATGGCGCCGTGCAAGCGCGCACAGCGGCGCGATGCGGCGCGCGACGTGCGGCAGGTCGGCCGGCGGTGGCAGCAGCGACGCGCGCACCCCGCCGCATCCGTAGTGGCCGCACACGATCACGTGGTCGACTTCGAGCACGCGCACGGCGTACTCGAGCACGCTCGCGGAATTGTCGTCGTCGGGATGGAACAGGTTCGCGATGTTGCGATGGACGAACAGCTCGCCGGGCACGCAATGCGTGATGGTTTCGGCTGGCACTCGGCTGTCGGCGCAGCCGATCCACAGCACGCGCGGATTCTGGCCGCGCGCGAGTGCGTCGAAGAAACCGGGCGTGTGCTCGTGCGTCTCGCGGGCCCAGGCGATGTTGGCAACCAGCATGCTCTTGGGGCGATTCATGAGGACTCCTTTCTGATAAGGACAAACAAATACCGGACGAAGTGGAGCAATAGGATGCTTTCTAAATTGAAAGGTTCAATTTCATCCGATATTAGGGGTATGCCCTAACATCCGGTGCCAATGATACAAATTGTTTCAACTCGATCTGGCGAGGTGCACCGAATGCACCAATGCAACGCATGACATGTATCGTACATGCCTGTTTCCTCCTGGCGGCCGCGTGGCGCGGGGCTCACCGCGATGCTTTGGGCGCATATTCGATCGGAAAGGATTGCTGCTTCAATTCGAAATTAATCGAATATGACGGAAAAAATGAAATGGCCATTCACGCAGCAATTCGTGAATGGCCATTGTGAAAATTTCGCGTAAATGCGCAATCGATCCGATCAGAACAGATTGCGGCGGTCGGGATCGTGCAGCGGGTCCGGTGTTTTCTGCGTGGTGCGCAGGATGCCCTGCGGGTCGAAGTAGAAGCTGTACATCATGTACCAGACGTTGTCTTCGAGATAGCGGTAGGTCCATACCTCGCGCTTCATCAGCGGGAAGTAGGACGTCTCGACCGGGCGGCCGAAATTGACGAGCACGTCGGTCTTGGTCCACTTGCCGATATCCGCGCGATAGAACTCGCTCGGCTGCAGCACCTGGCGCACGTTGACGATCCGGTGGGCCGCGTCGACGTCGGCCGCGATGGTGATCTCGCCCATCGGCTGGGTCGGCCACATCAGGCGCTTGCCGCCGCCGGGCAGGTCGTAGATCTCGCGCGGCGGGCCCATGCGCGCGACGATCGCCGACTCGTCCTGGCCGGCCTGGTATTGCTGCCACGGTTGCGCACAGCCGGCGAGCAGCGCCGCCGCACAGGCGACCAGCACCGGCAGGCGCGCGGGAATGCGAATGCGCATGGGATCCTCCAGAACGCTCTAACCGTTCAGTTGTATCACGGACGGCGCGCGCCGGCGCATCGTGCCGAAAAAATCGGTGCGGATCGCCGGCCGGGTGTCGTCGGGCTATCGTTGCGCGCCGGGCTTGCGGCCGGCGCCGTCCGCGTCCTATGATCCGCGCTTCTCGGACGGGTTGAAGGGCAGGGAGCCGATGCAGCTGTGGAAACGGTACGCGCTCGCATGGAGCGCCGGGTGGATGCTGGCGTCGTCCGCGTTCGCGGCAGGCGAGCCGGTGCGGATCGCGCTGATCGAAGGGATGTCGGGCCCGTTCGCGAACGCGGGCGCGGCCGTCGAGCGCAACCTGCGCTTCGGCGTCGAGCGGGTCAACGCGGCGGGCGGCGTGAAGCTGCGTGACGGCGCGCACCCGCTCGAACTCGTCGTGCTCGACAGCAAGGGCAGCCCGGAGGAGGCGTTGGTGCAGTTGCGCGCGGCGGCGGACCGGCACATCGGTTTCGTCGCGCAGGGCAACAGCTCGGCGGTCGCGGCCGCGCTCGTCGCGGCGCTCGACAAGCTGAACGCGCGCAATCCGGACAGCCGGATGCTGTTCCTCAACTATTCGGCCGACGATCCGGCGCTGACCGGTGCGCGCTGCAGCTTCTGGCATTTCCGCTTCGACGCGCACGCGGGGATGCGGATGGCCGCGCTGGCGGACGTGATGGCGCGCGACCGCCCGCTGCGCAAGGTCTACCTGCTGAACCAGGACTACAGCTTCGGCCACGACGTCAGCGCGCTGGCGCGGCAGGCGCTGGCCGAGCGGCGCCCCGACGTGACGATCGCCGGCGACGAATTCCACCCGATCGGCCGCATCAAGGATTTCTCGCCCTATATCGCGAAGATCCGCGCAAGCGGCGCGGACGCCGTCGTGACCGGCAACTGGGGCAACGACCTCACGCTGCTCGTGAAGGCGGCGCGCGAGCAGGGGCTGAACGCGAAGTTCTATACGTTCTATGGCAACAGCCTCGGCGCACCGGGCGCGCTCGGCGATGCGGGCGTCGGCCGGGTGGTCGCCGTCGCGGACTGGCATCCGAACGCGGGCGGCGCGCAATCGGACGCGTTCTACCGCGCGTTCCGGACCCGTTTTCCCGCTGCCCCGGACGACTATCCGGTGCGACGGATGAGCCTGATGATCGAGATGCTCGCGGCGGCGATGAATCGCGCCGGCTCGTCCGACCCCGTCGCAGTGGCGCGCGCGCTCGAAGGGCTGTCGCTCGACGACGGCTTCCACGCGTCGTCGATGCGGGCGCAGGATCACCAGTTGATCCAGCCCCTTTATGTGATGGAAATGGACAAGGCCGGCACGCCGGGCGTGCGCTTCGACAACGAGGGCTCGGGATACGGTTTCCGGACCGTCCTCGCGGTGCCCGCGCAGCGCACGCAGATGCCGTCGACCTGCTCGATGACGCGCCCGTGACAGGAGGCGATGGAACGGCGTGCAGTTGTGCTACAATGCCCGCCGGTTGTAAGTCACGGCACGGCCATTCTTCCGTGTCCGCCTGTTAGTTAGCCAGTAGGAAACAAAGGAAATCTCATGTCTGTTGCAGATATCAAGAAGTCGGAAGTCGTTGCTCAGTTCGCCCGCGGTACCAACGACACGGGTTCGCCCGAAGTCCAGGTCGCACTGCTGACCGCACGTATCGTCGAACTGACGGGTCACTTCAAGACCCACGCGAAGGATCACCACAGCCGCCGCGGCCTGCTGCGCATGGTGAGCCGCCGCCGCAAGCTGCTCGACTACCTCAAGGGCAAGGATGCCGACCGTTACCGCGCGCTGATCGAGAAGCTGGGTCTGCGTAAGTAATCGAGGCGATTGCCGCCAGCAAGATGCCTGTGTCAGTCCGCTGATGCAGGCATTTTGTTTTTGCGCGGTGCGTAGCGTCACGCGCACCGCAGGTTGTCCGGCACGTGGGTGCCGGGCTGCCGGAACGGCTGATACCGGGGTCGGGATTTGTGTCATTCCAGCGCGCCGCTCGTCGAGCGGCGTGCTGGAATGGCATAAAAAACACACCTTGCTCCGGGTGATTCGGTCGGGACGCCGCCGCGCGGGATGGCCCGCACGGCGAATGAAATGAATGAATTCAAAGGAGCAACCATGTCCATGTTCAACAAGGTCGTGAAGGAATTCCAGTGGGGCCAGCACAAGGTGCGCCTCGAAACCGGTGAAGTCGCCCGCCAGGCGAGCGGTGCCGTGATCGTCGACGTGGAAGACACCGTCGTGCTGGCCACCGTCGTCGGCGCGAAGTCGGCGAAGCCGGGTCAGGACTTCTTCCCGCTGACCGTCGACTACCTCGAGAAGACCTACTCGGCCGGCAAGATTCCGGGCGGCTTCTTCCGTCGCGAAGGCCGTCCGTCGGAACACGAGACGCTGACGTCGCGCCTGATCGACCGTCCGCTGCGCCCGCTGTTCCCGGAAGGCTTCTACAACGAAGTCCAGGTCGTGATCCACGTGCTGTCCGTGAACCCGGAAATCCCGGCGGACATCCCCGCGCTGATCGGCGCATCGGCCGCGCTCGCCGTGTCGGGCCTGCCGTTCAACGGTCCGGTCGGTGCCGCGCGCGTCGCGTACATCGACAACGCCTACGTGCTGAACCCGACGCGTGACCAGATCAAGGCATCGAGCCTCGACCTCGTCGTCGCCGGTACGGAGCGTGCGGTGCTGATGGTCGAATCGGAAGCCGACCAGCTGCCGGAAGACGTGATGCTGGGCGCGGTCGTGTTCGGCCACGAGCAGATGCAGACGGCGATCGACGCGATCCACGAACTCGTGCGCGAAGGCGGCAAGCCCGAGTGGGACTGGCAGCCGGCACCGAAGAATGAAGCGCTGAACGCGCGCGTGACGGAACTGGCGCACGGCGACCTGCTCGCCGCTTACCAGCTGCGCGACAAGCAAGCGCGTTCGACGAAGCTGAAGGAAGTCTACGCGGCAACCTCGGCGAAGCTCGAGGAAGACGCGCTGGCGGCCGGCACGGTCGCGGCCGACAAGGCGACCGTCGGCAACATCCTGTTCGACATCGAAGCGAAGATCGTCCGTTCGCAGATCCTGAACGGCGAGCCGCGCATCGACGGTCGCGACACGCGCACCGTGCGTCCGATCGAGATCCGCACCGGCGTGCTGCCGCGCACCCACGGTTCGGCGCTGTTCACGCGTGGCGAAACGCAGGCGCTCGTCGTCGCGACGCTCGGCACGAAGGGTGACGAGCAGATCATCGACGCGCTCGAAGGCGAATACCGCGAGCGCTTCATGCTCCACTACAACATGCCCCCGTTCGCGACCGGCGAAACGGGCCGCGTCGGCTCGCCGAAGCGTCGTGAAATCGGCCACGGCCGTCTCGCGAAGCGCGCGCTGGTCAAGTGCCTGCCGAGCGCCGACGAATTCGGCTACTCGATCCGCGTCGTGTCGGAAATCACCGAATCGAACGGTTCGTCGTCGATGGCGTCGGTGTGCGGCGGCTGCCTCGCGCTGATGGACGCCGGCGTGCCGATGAAGGCGCACGTCGCGGGCATCGCGATGGGCCTGATCCTCGAGGGCAACAAGTTCGCGGTGCTGACCGACATCCTCGGCGACGAAGATCACCTCGGCGACATGGACTTCAAGGTGGCCGGCACGGAGCAAGGCGTGACGGCACTGCAGATGGACATCAAGATCCAGGGCATCACGAAGGAAATCATGCAGGTCGCGCTCGCGCAGGCGAAGGAAGGCCGCATGCACATCCTCGGCAAGATGACCTCGGCGGTCTCGGGTGCGAACACGCAACTGTCGGAATTCGCGCCGCGCATGATCACGATCAAGATCAACCCGGAAAAGATCCGCGACGTGATCGGCAAGGGCGGTTCGGTGATCCGCGCGCTGACCGAAGAAACCGGCACGACCATCGACATCTCCGATGACGGCGTCGTGACGATCGCGAGCACGAACAGCGAAGGCATGGCCGAAGCGAAGAAGCGCATCGAGCAGATCACGGCTGAAATCGAAGTCGGCCAGGTGTACGAAGGCACGGTGCTCAAGCTGCTCGATTTCGGCGCGATCGTGAACCTGCTGCCGGGCAAGGACGGCCTGCTGCACATCTCGGAAATCGTCAACGAGCGCGTGAAGGACATCAACGACTACCTGAAGGAAGGCCAGCAGGTGAAGGTCAAGGTGATCCAGACGGACGAGAAGGGTCGCGTGCGTCTGTCGGCGAAGGCGCTGCTGAACGAAGCAGCGGCGGCGTCGCATTCGGATACGCCGCCGCAGCAGTAAGCGGAAAGGCGTGAGAACGGCCGGCAGTGCGAAAGCGTGCCGGCCGTTTTTTCTGTAGCATCGTTGTGCGGCGCAGCAGCGCCGGCGAGGCGCCCGTGCCGCGCACGGGTGCGCCACCCGATTCCGATCCTGGAGCGACCACCATGCAAGCCATCGAAATCACCGAATTCGGCGCCCCCGACGTGCTGAAGCTCGCGGAGCGTCCGCGCCCCGAACCGAAGCGCGGCGAAGTGCTGATCAAGGTGGCGGCTTCCGGCGTGAACCGGCCCGACGTATTCCAGCGCAAGGGCGCCTATGCGCCGCCGCCGGGGGCATCGGATCTGCCGGGCCTCGAGGTCGCGGGCGAGATCGTCGGCGGCGACCTGTCGGATGCGGCGCTGAACCCGTTCGGCCTGAAGCTGGGCGATCGCGTCTGCGCGCTGCTCGCGGGCGGCGGCTACGCCGAGTACGCGGTCGCGCCGCTGCCGCAATGCCTGCCGGTTCCCGATGGGCTGACCGACATCGAAGCCGCATCGCTGCCTGAAACGTTCTTCACGGTGTGGAGCAACGTGTTCGACCGCGCGCTGCTCGGCGCGGGCGAGGGCGGCGAGCAGGAAACGCTGCTCGTGCAGGGCGGCTCGAGCGGGATCGGCGTGACGGCGATCCAGATCGCGCACGCGCTCGGCTATCGCGTGTTCGCGACGGCCGGGAATGCCGACAAATGCCGGGCATGCGAGGCGCTCGGCGCCGAACGTGCAATCAACTACAAGACCGAGGACTTCGTCGAGGTCGTCAAGTCGCTGACGCACGATCGTGGCGTCGACGTGATCCTCGACATGGTCGCAGGCTCGTACGTGCCGCGCGAACTGTCCGCGCTCGCGGATGGCGGCCGCCTCGTGCTGATCGCGCTGCTCGGCGGGGCGAAGGCCGAGGTCAACCTGAACGAGATCCTGCGCCGCCGGCTGACGGTGACGGGCTCGACACTGCGTCCGCGTCCGGTCGAATTCAAGGCGCGCATCGCCGCACAGCTGAAGGCGCGCGTCTGGCCGCTGCTCGCGGACGGCCGCATCAAGCCTGTGATCTACCGCGTGCTGCCGGCCGGCGAGGCCGCGCAGGCGCATGCGCTGATGGAAAGCGGCGAGCACATCGGCAAGATCGTACTCGATTGGGGTACGACCACCTGACGGCCGTGCGGCCGGACTTGACATGTGCGGTTTGACCGGTTCAAGCCGCGCGCAGTAAAATCGCGGGTTTGCTTCGCCAGATCCAACCTGACGGCCGGTTTCCGGTGCGTTAATGACAAGATAGTGACGAGACAGACACGATGTCGAAACAACGAACGAAGCGAGTGATCGGCAACTGGAAGATGCACGGCCGGCTGGCCGGCAACCAGGCATTGCTGAACGAAGTGGTGCAGGGCGCAGGCGCGGTGGCGGCCGAGACGTCGATCGGCGTGTGCGTGCCGTTCCCGTATCTCGCGCAGGTTCAGGCGCAGCTCGCCGGCGGCCGTGTCGCGTTCGGCGCGCAGGACGTGTCCGCGCACGAGCAGGGCGCGTTCACCGGTGAAGTGGCGGCCGCGATGGTGGCGGAGTTCGGCGCGCAGTATGCGATCGTCGGTCACTCGGAGCGCCGCGCGTATCACGGCGAGCGCAGCGAAACCGTCGCTGCGAAGACGCAGCGCGCGCTCGCGGCAGGCCTCACGCCCGTCGTGTGCGTCGGTGAAACGCTCGACGAGCGCGAAGCGGGTGCGACCGAGCAGGTGGTCGGTGCGCAGCTCGACGCCGTGCTGGCCGTGCTGACGGCCGACGAAGCGGCGCGCATCGTCGTCGCGTACGAGCCGGTCTGGGCGATCGGCACGGGCAAGAGCGCGACGTCGGCGCAGGCGCAGGACGTACACGCATTCCTGCGTGCGCGTCTCGCGGCGAAGGGGGCGGCGGACGTATCGGTGCTGTACGGCGGCAGCGTGAAGCCGGACAACGCGGAAGAGCTGTTCGCACAGCCGGACATCGACGGCGGCCTGATCGGCGGCGCGTCGCTGAAGGCGGAAGATTTCCTGGCGATCTGCCGGGCCGCGCGTTGAGCGGTCCGCGGTCGAATTGAACCATGATGGCGGCCGGTCGGTCCGGTCGCCTGATCCAATCGGGTGGGTGTGATGCTGTTATTCAAGACGCTGATTATTGTCGTGCAGGTACTGTCTGCACTGGGTGTGATCGGGCTGGTGCTGCTGCAGCACGGCAAGGGTGCCGACATGGGCGCTGCATTCGGCAGCGGCGCGTCGGGCAGCCTGTTCGGTGCGACGGGCTCCGCGAACTTTCTGTCGCGCACGACGGGCATTCTCGCGACGATCTTTTTCGTCGCGACGCTCGCACTGACGTATCTCGGTTCGTACAAGTCGACGCCGTCGGCCGGCGTGCTCGGCACGGCAGCGACCGCGCCGGCATCGGCACCTGCAGCATCGGCACCGGCAGTCGCGGCGTCCGCCGCGGTTGCGGGGTCGGCCGCAAGCGCGCCGGGCCAGGACGTCCCGAAATAAAAAGTTAAATTTTTTGCGGTTGTGCGTTGAACAAATCTGGAACTCGGGTTAGAATTTAATTCTTGAAGCGATTCGCGGGAAACGAGCAGTACAACCCGAGTTGCATGCAGTGCCGACGTGGTGAAATTGGTAGACACGCTATCTTGAGGGGGTAGTGGCGAAAGCTGTGCGAGTTCGAGTCTCGCCGTCGGCACCAAAGTTACTCAATGCCAGCCGCTTCTAGTGGCTGGCATTTTTCATTTGTGGGGTGTGCCTTGCGATTGTCTTGTGATTGCACGCACTCCGAAATGATTCCTTCCGCCGGAAGTGGTATTCTCCGGACGCTCAGAACCAACCGATAGAGGATTGCCTTGAACCTCGCAGCCTATTACCCCGTCTTGTTGTTCCTCCTCGTGGGCACTGGTTTAGGTATAGCGCTGGTCAGCATCGGCAAGCTCCTTGGTCCCAACAAGCCGGACGTCGAGAAGAACGCACCGTACGAGTGCGGCTTCGAAGCCTTTGAAGACGCCCGGATGAAATTCGACGTCCGGTACTATCTCGTCGCCATCCTGTTCATCATCTTCGATCTCGAAACCGCATTCCTGTTTCCGTGGGGCGTCGCGCTCCGGGACATCGGCTGGCCGGGTTTCATCGCAATGATGATTTTTCTGCTCGAATTCCTGCTGGGCTTTGCCTATATCTGGAAGAAAGGCGGCCTCGACTGGGAGTGATGGGTTAATCGCCGGTTTGCATGGGCGGCCACGCTGGGCCGCTCGTCTGGAGTGGAAAGCAAATGAGTATCGAAGGGGTCTTGAAGGAAGGGTTTGTCACCACGACGGCTGACAAGCTGATCAACTGGACGCGTACCGGCTCGCTGTGGCCGATGACGTTCGGGCTCGCGTGTTGCGCCGTCGAGATGATGCATGCGGGCGCGGCCCGTTACGACCTGGACCGGTTCGGGGTCGTGTTCCGTCCGAGCCCGCGTCAGTCGGACGTGATGATCGTCGCCGGCACGCTGTGCAACAAGATGGCGCCCGCGCTGCGCCGCGTGTACGACCAGATGGCCGAGCCGCGCTGGGTGATCTCGATGGGGTCGTGCGCGAACGGTGGTGGCTACTACCACTACTCGTACTCGGTGGTCCGCGGTTGCGACCGGATCGTGCCGGTCGACGTCTACGTGCCGGGCTGTCCGCCCACGGCCGAGGCGCTGGTCTACGGCGTGATCCAGCTTCAGGCGAAGATCCGCCGCACCAACACCATCGCCCGTCAATAAAGCCCCGAGCGTCCCCTCAATATGGCAAGCAAAATCGAGACCCTCAAGGCCAACCTCGAAGCCGCGCTCGGCGCGCGCGTGGTGAGCCTCACCGAAGCGATCGGTGAACTGACGCTCGTCGTGAAGGCGAGCGATTACCTCGAAGTCGCAAAGACGCTGCGCGACGATCCGAAGCTCCGTTTCGAGCAGCTGATCGACCTGTGCGGCATCGACTATCAAACGTACGGCGACGGCGCCTACGACGGCCCGCGTTTCGCGGCCGTGTCGCAGCTGCTGTCGGTCACGAACAACTGGCGCCTGCGCCTGCGCGTGTTCGCGCCGGACGACGATCTGCCGATCGTGGCGTCGCTCGTCGACATCTGGACCTCCGCAAACTGGTACGAGCGCGAAGCGTTCGACCTGTACGGCCTCGTGTTCGAGGGTCACCCCGACCTGCGCCGCATCCTCACCGACTACGGCTTCATCGGCCATCCGTTCCGCAAGGACTTCCCGGTGTCGGGCTATGTCGAAATGCGTTACGACCCGGAAGAGAAGCGGGTCGTCTACCAGCCGGTGACGATCGAGCCGCGCGAAATCACGCCGCGCGTGATCCGCGAGGATCGCTATGGCGGTCTGAAACATTAAGGGGGCGTCATGGCAGAAATCAAGAACTACACCCTCAACTTCGGCCCGCAGCACCCGGCAGCGCACGGCGTGCTGCGCCTGGTGCTCGAGCTCGACGGCGAAGTCATCCAGCGTGCCGATCCGCACATCGGCCTGCTGCACCGCGCGACCGAAAAGCTCGCGGAAAGCAAGACCTTCATCCAGTCCGTGCCGTACATGGACCGTCTCGACTACGTGTCGATGATGGTCAACGAGCACGGCTACGTGCTCGCGATCGAGCGCCTGCTCGGCATCGACGTGCCGGAGCGCGCGCAGTACATCCGCGTGCTGTTCGACGAGATCACCCGCGTGCTGAACCACCTGATGTGGATCGGCGCGCACGCACTCGACGTCGGCGCGATGGCCGTGTTCCTGTACGCATTCCGCGAGCGCGAAGACCTGATGGACGTGTACGAAGCGGTGTCCGGTGCCCGGATGCACGCGGCGTACTACCGTCCGGGCGGCGTCTATCGCGACCTGCCTGACGCAATGCCGCAATACAAGGCGTCGAAGATTCGCAACGAGAAGGCGCTCGCGAAGATGAACGAAGCGCGCAGCGGCTCGGTGCTCGACTTCATCGACGACTTCTTCACGCGCTTCCCGAAGTGCGTCGACGAATACGAAACGCTGCTGACCGACAACCGGATCTGGAAGCAGCGTCTGGTCGGGATCGGCGTCGTCAGCCCGGAGCGTGCGCTGCAGATGGGCCTGACGGGCCCGATGCTGCGCGGCTCGGGCATCGCCTGGGACCTGCGCAAGAAGCAGCCGTACGAAGTGTACGGCCGCATGGATTTCGACGTGCCGGTCGGCGTGAACGGCGATTGCTACGACCGCTATCTGGTGCGCGTGGAAGAAATGCGCCAGTCGGTCCGTATCGCGAAACAGTGTATTGAGTGGCTCCGCAAGAATCCGGGCCCGGTGATGACCGACAATCACAAGGTTGCGCCGCCGTCGCGCGTCGGCATGAAGACCAACATGGAAGACTTGATTCACCACTTCAAGCTTTTCACCGAAGGTTTTCACGTGCCGGAAGGCGAGGCGTACGCGGCAGTCGAGCATCCGAAGGGCGAGTTCGGCATCTACCTCGTGTCGGACGGTGCCAACAAGCCGTATCGCCTCAAGATCCGCGCACCGGGCTTCGCGCACCTCGCGTCGCTCGACGAAATGGCGCGCGGTCACATGATTGCCGACGCCGTCACGATCATCGGTACGCAGGACATCGTGTTCGGCGAAATCGATCGCTAATGGTTGCGCCGCTTGCGCGAGCGGGCGGCGAGCAGTCAGTCACACGCGAAGTCACATGCGGTATGCGCCGAGCCGGCGCGGCTTCGCAAGCTGTCAACAGTGAGCGCCAGGTCTGCCGTCCATGCACAGCAGTGCGGCAGGTTGTTCGTTCGGTAGGAATTGAAAGAGTCGTGTCTGAAAATGATCTCAGCTGAAGGCCTGAAGGAAATCGATCGAGCGTTGACGAAGTATCCCGCCGATCAGAAACAGTCCGCCGTGATGTCGGCGTTGGCCGTCGCTCAGGAAGAGCACGGCTGGCTGTCGCCCGAACTGATGCAGTTCGTCGCGGACTATCTCGGCATGCCGGCCGTCGCCGTGCAGGAAGTCGCGACGTTCTACACGATGTACGAGCTCAAACCGGTCGGCAAGCACAAGATCACGCTCTGCACGAACCTGCCGTGCCAGCTTGGCCCGCACGGCGGCGCGGAGGCGACGGCCGACTACCTGAAACAGAAGCTGGGCATCGGCTTCGGCGAGACCACGCCCGACGGCAAGTTCACGCTGAAGGAAGGCGAATGCATGGGCTCGTGCGGCGATGCGCCGGTGCTGCTGGTGAACAATCACAGAATGTGCAGCTTCATGAGCCGCGAGAAGATCGACCAGCTGCTTGAGGAGCTCTCGAAATGACGTCCCTCCACGACCGTCACATCAAACCGCTGATCCTCGCTGGTCTGAACGGCGAGAACTGGCATCTCGAAGACTACGTTGCGCGCGGCGGCTACAAGCAGCTGCGCCGCATTCTCGAAGAAAAGATTCCGCCGGAGCAGGTGATTGCCGACGTGAAGGCGTCGGGCCTGCGTGGCCGTGGCGGTGCGGGCTTCCCGACCGGCCTGAAGTGGAGCTTCATGCCGCGCCAGTTCCCGGGACAGAAGTACCTCGTCTGCAACTCGGACGAAGGCGAGCCGGGCACGTTCAAGGATCGCGACATCCTGCGCTGGAACCCGCATGCGCTGATCGAAGGCATGGCCATCGGCGCGTACGCGATGGGCATCACCGTCGGCTACAACTACATTCACGGCGAAATCTTCGAAGTGTATCGACGCTTCGAGGCCGCGCTCGATGAGGCGCGCGCCGCGGGTTTCCTCGGCGACAACATCATGGGCTCGGAATTCTCATTCCAGCTGCACGCGCACCACGGTTACGGCGCGTACATCTGCGGCGAGGAAACGGCGCTGCTCGAGTCGCTCGAAGGCAAGAAGGGCCAGCCGCGCTTCAAGCCGCCGTTCCCGGCGAGCTTCGGCGTGTACGGCAAGCCGACCACGATCAACAACACCGAGACGTTTGCCGCGGTGCCGTTCCTGCTGTCCATCGGGCCGCAGAATTACCTCGAGATCGGCAAGCCGAACAACGGCGGCACGAAGATCTTCTCGGTGTCGGGCGACGTCGAGCGTCCGGGCAACTATGAAGTGCCGCTCGGCACGCCGTTCGCGACGCTGATGGAACTCGCCGGCGGGATGCGCGGCGGCCGCAAGATCAAGGCCGTGATTCCGGGCGGCTCGTCGGCGCCGGTGATCCCGGGTGACATCATGATGCAGACCGATCTCGATTACGACTCGATCGCGAAGGCGGGCTCGATGCTCGGCTCCGGCGCGGTGATCGTGATGGACGAGACGCGGTGCATGGTGCGTTCGCTGCTGCGCCTGTCGTACTTCTACTACGAGGAATCGTGCGGCCAGTGCACGCCGTGCCGTGAAGGCACCGGCTGGCTGTATCGCGTCGTGAATCGTATCGAGCACGGCGAAGGCCGCCAGGAAGATCTGGACCTGCTGAACTCGGTTGCCGAGAACATCATGGGCCGCACGATCTGCGCGCTCGGCGATGCGGCGGCGATGCCGGTTCGCGGGATGCTCAAGCATTACTGGGACGAATTCGCGTACCACGTCGAGCACAAGCACTGCATGGTCGGCGGCCACGCGCACGCGGCGGCAGCCTGAAGCGAAGCACCGGTTGCGGAATTTGAGCGCACGGTCGGGCGAAGGCGCGAACGGGCGGAAATAGGTTAAGGACCATTCACCATCATGGTTGAACTTGAAATAGACGGCAAGAAGGTCGAGGTGCCCGAAGGCAGCATGGTGATCCAGGCTGCGCACAAGGCGGATACGTACATTCCTCACTTCTGCTATCACAAGAAACTGTCGGTCGCGGCCAACTGCCGGATGTGTCTCGTCGAAGTCGAGAAGATGCCGAAGGCCGTGCCTGCCTGCGCGACGCCCGTGTCGGCCGGCATGATCGTGCACACGCAGTCCGACAAGGCCGTGAAGGCGCAGCAGTCGGTGATGGAATTCCTCCTCATCAACCATCCGCTCGACTGCCCGATCTGCGATCAGGGCGGCGAATGCCAGCTGCAGGATCTGGCGGTCGGCTACGGCAAGTCGTCGTCGCGCTACTCGGAAGAGAAGCGCGTGGTGTTCCACAAGAACGTGGGCCCGCTGATCTCGATGGAAGAAATGTCGCGCTGCATCCACTGCACGCGCTGCGTCCGCTTCGGCCAGGAAATCGCCGGCGTGATGGAGCTCGGCATGCTGGGCCGCGGCGAGCACTCGGAAATCACGACGTTCGTCGGCAAGACGGTCGACTCCGAACTGTCGGGCAACATGATCGACCTGTGCCCGGTCGGCGCGCTGACCAGCAAGCCGTTCCGCTACAGCGCCCGTACGTGGGAACTGTCGCGCCGCAAGTCGGTGAGCCCGCACGATTCCGTCGGCGCGAACCTCGTCGTGCAGGTGAAGAACAACCGCGTGATGCGCGTGCTGCCGTTCGAGAACGAAGCGATCAACGAATGCTGGATTTCGGACAAGGATCGTTTCTCGTACGAAGGCCTGAACAGTGAAGAGCGCCTGACGAAGCCGATGCTGAAGCAGGGCGGCCAGTGGATCGAAACCGACTGGCAGACCGCGCTCGAATACGTCGCGAAGGGCCTGAAGGGCATCGCCGCGGATCACGGCGCGAATGCGCTGGCGATGCTCGCGAGCGCGCACAGCACCGCTGAAGAGCTGTTCCTCGTGAAGCAGCTCGCCAACGAACTGAAGACGCCGAACGTCGACTTCCGTCTGCGTCAGCAGGATTTCTCGGCGCCGGTCCAGGGCGCACCGTGGCTCGGCATGCCGATCGCCGACCTGTCGAACGTGGATGCCGCGTTCGTCGTCGGTTCGTTCCTGCGCCGTGACCACCCGCTGTTCGCCGCACGCCTGCGCCAGGCCGCGAAGAACGGCGCGAAGCTGCACTTCCTGCACGCGACCGCCGACGACTCGCTGATCCCGACCGCGAAGCGCATCGTCGCCGCGCCGTCGGCATGGCTCGACGAACTGGCCGGCGTGGCCGCAGCCGTCGCACAACTGCGCGGCATCGCGCTGCCGGACGCGCTCGCGGGCGTCGCCGCATCGCCGGCTGCGCAAGCGGTCGCCCAGTCGCTCGCGAACGGCGAGCGCCGCGCGGTGCTGCTCGGCAACGCAGCCGTCCGTCATCCGCAATTCGCGAAGCTGCACGCCGTCGCACAGTGGATCGCCGACAACACCGGCGCCACGTTCGGCTTCCTGACGGAAGCGGCGAACACGGTCGGCGCGCACGTCGTCGGCGCACTGCCGGGCGAAGGCGGCCTGAACGCACGCGAAGCGTTCGCGCAGCCGCGCAAGGGTTACGTGCTGCTGAACGTCGAACCGGAATTCGACACGGTCGATCCGGCGCAGGCGCTTGCCGCGCTGAACCAGGCCGAGATGGTCGTCGTGATGTCGCCGTTCAAGCACGGCCTCGATTACGCCGACGTGCTGCTGCCGATCGCGCCGTTCACGGAAACGGCCGGTACGTACGTGAACGCGGAAGGCTCGGTGCAGAGCTTCAACGGCGTCGTACGCCCGCTCGGCGACACGCGTCCGGCGTGGAAGGTGCTGCGCGTGCTCGGCAGCCTGCTCGGCCTGCCGAACTTCGAATACGAAACGGCCGAAGAAGTGCGTCTCGCGGCGCTCGGCGACGCAGGCGTCGCGAACCGTCTGTCGAACCAGGCGTCGGCCGCACCGGCCCGCGTCGCGGCAACTGCCGCGAACGGCGGCTTCGAGCGCCTCGCCGACGTGCCGATCTATCATGCCGACGCACTCGTGCGCCGCGCAGGTGCGCTGCACCTGACGGCCGCCGCGAAGGTAGCGAACGCCGCAGCCCTGCCGGCCGCGCTGTTCGACAAGCTGGGCTTGAAGGAAGGCGACGCGGTGCGCGTGCGCCAGGGCGAGCGTGCGGTGCAGTTGCCGGCCGTGCGTGACGCGAATCTTGCGGAGACGGTCGTTCGCGTGTCGGCGGCAACGCCTGCCGGCGCAGCGCTCGGCAGCCTGTCCGGTGAACTGGTGGTGGAGAAGGCGTAAATGAGCTTGTTCGATACGATCAACGCGGGCGGCGCCCAGGTTCTCGGCGTCGCGTGGCCGACGGTGTGGGCAATCGTGCGCATCCTCGTCGTCTCCGTCGTCATCCTGCTGTGCGTCGCGTACCTGATTCTGTGGGAACGCAAGCTGATCGGCTGGATGCACGTGCGTCTCGGCCCGAACCGCGTCGGCCCCGCCGGCCTGTTGCAGCCGATCGCCGACGTGCTGAAGCTGCTGCTGAAGGAGGTGATTCAGCCGAGCGCCGCCAGCCGCTGGCTGTACCTGATCGCACCGGTCATGACCGTCGTGCCGGCGTTCGCCGTGTGGGCGGTGATCCCGTTCCAGGCCGAAGCCGTGCTCGCGAACGTGAACGCGGGCCTGCTGTACGCGATGGCGATCTCGTCGATCGGCGTGTACGCGGTGATTCTCGCCGGCTGGGCATCGAACTCGAAGTACGCGTTCCTCGGCGCGATGCGCGCCGCGGCGCAGATGGTCTCGTACGAAATCTCGATGGGCTTCGCGCTGGTGCTCGTGCTGATGACGGCCGGCAGCCTGAACCTGTCGGAAATCGTCGGCTCGCAGCAGCACGGCTTCTTCGCCGGCCACGGCGTGAACTTCCTGTCGTGGAACTGGCTGCCGCTGCTGCCGGCGTTCGTCGTCTACTTCGTGTCCGGCATCGCCGAAACGAACCGTCACCCGTTCGACGTGGTGGAAGGGGAGTCGGAGATCGTCGCGGGTCACATGATCGATTACTCGGGCATGGCGTTCGCGCTGTTCTTCCTCGCCGAGTACATCAACATGATCGTGATCTCGGCACTGGCCTCGACGCTGTTCCTCGGCGGCTGGGACGCACCGTTCGAATTCCTGTCGTTCATTCCGGGCATCTTCTGGCTGGTGCTGAAGGTATTCGCGCTGCTGTCGGTGTTCATCTGGGTGCGCGCGACGTTCCCGCGCTACCGTTACGACCAGATCATGCGTCTGGGCTGGAAGGTGTTCCTGCCCGTCACGGTGATCTGGGTGGTCGTGGTCGGCTTCTGGATGATGTCGCCGCTCAACATCTGGGTGAAGTAAAGATCGGACGAAATCATGACGGCAATCCAACACTTCTTTAAGACCTTCTTCCTGACGGAGCTGCTGAAGGGGCTCGCGCTGACCGGTCGTTACACGTTCCGGCGCAAGTTCACCGTCCAGTTCCCGGAAGAGAAGACCCCGATTTCGCCGCGGTTCCGCGGGCTGCATGCGCTGCGCCGCTACGAAAACGGCGAAGAGCGCTGCATCGCGTGCAAGCTCTGCGAGGCCGTGTGTCCCGCGATGGCGATCACGATCGAATCGGAAACGCGCGCGGACAACACGCGCCGCACGACGCGCTACGACATCGACCTGACGAAGTGCATCTTCTGCGGTTTCTGCGAAGAAAGTTGCCCGGTCGATTCGATCGTCGAGACGCAGATTCTCGAATATCACGGCGAAAAGCGCGGCGACCTGTATTTCACGAAGGAAATGCTGCTCGCGGTGGGCGATCGCTACGAGAAGGACATCGCTGCGGCGAAGGCCGCCGACGCGCCGTATCGTTGATTGTGTTTGCAGTGCCGGCCCGGCATGAACGGGCCGAGCCGCCGCGACGGGTGCGGCACGCGAGAGCGTCCCGCAAGCCGCGCCTGACTATGGCCTAACGATGAACCGGTAATCATGGAATTCACGACCGTACTGTTCTACATCTTCGCGCTGCTCCTGGTGGTATCAGGGCTGAAGGTGATCACTTCGCGCAACCCGGTGGCGTCTGCGCTTTTCCTTGTGCTGGCGTTCTTCAACGCCGCCGCGATCTGGATGCTGCTGGAAGCGGAGTTCCTCGCGATCCTGCTGGTGCTGGTGTACGTGGGCGCCGTGATGGTGCTGTTCCTGTTCGTCGTGATGATGCTGGACATCAACATCGACTACCTGCGCCGCGACTTCAAGCGCTTCGTGCCGATGGCGACCGTCGTCGGCGCGATCATCGTGGTCGAGACCGCGCTGATCCTGTGGCGCGGCTACGGCGACACGCACACCGTGCACGCGATGGCGACGGGCGCGATGGCCGACTGGTCGAACACGCGTCTGATCGGCAAGGTGATCTACACCGACTACATCTTCGCGTTTGAAATCGCCGGCCTGGTGCTGCTGGTCGCGATCATTGCCGCGATCGGGCTGACCGAGCGCAAGGGCAAGGACAGCAAGCGCCAGCGCGTGTCGGATCAGGTCAAGGTGCGCCGCGACGACCGCGTGCGCCTCGTGAAGATGGAAGCGGACAAGCCGCAGCCGGAAACGGCGCAGAGCGAAGCCGGTACGAGCACCAACGGCTAAGCGGAGGAAAGGAAAACCATGCTGACTCTTGCTCATTACCTCGTGCTCGGCGCGATCCTCTTTGCGATCGCGATCGTCGGGATCTTCCTGAACCGCCGCAACATCATCATCATCCTGATGGCGATCGAACTGATGCTGCTGGCGGTGAACACCAACTTCGTCGCGTTCTCGCACTACCTCGGCGACGTGCACGGCCAGATCTTCGTGTTCTTCGTGCTGACCGTCGCCGCAGCGGAAGCCGCGATCGGTCTCGCGATTCTGGTGACCCTGTTCCGTAAGCTCGACACGATCAATGTCGAGGATCTCGATCAGCTCAAAGGTTAATTTCAGGCAACGCTGTTATGTCAACGACACTCAATGAAAACCTGCTGCTGGCGATTCCGCTCGCTCCGCTGGCCGGCTCGCTGATTGCGGGGCTGTTCGGGAACGCAGTCGGGCGCAAGGGCGCACACCGGATCACGATCCTCGGCGTAATGATCGCGTTCCTCCTGTCGGCGAAAGTCTTCGCCGACGTCGTGATGGGCGGCGCGAGCTTCAACGCGACCGTCTACGAATGGATGCGGGTCGGCTCGCTGAAGCTCGAAGTCGGCTTCCTCGTCGATTCGATGACGGCGATGATGATGGTCGTCGTGACCTTCGTGTCGCTGATGGTGCACGTCTACACGATCGGCTACATGCAGGAAGAGGACGGCTACCAGCGCTTCTTCTCGTACATCTCGCTGTTCACGTTCTCGATGCTGATGCTCGTGATGAGCAACAACTTCCTGCAGCTGTTCTTCGGCTGGGAAGCGGTGGGTCTGGTGTCGTACCTGCTGATCGGCTTCTACTTCACGCGTGAGAGCGCGATCTACGCGAACATGAAGGCGTTCCTCGTGAATCGCGTGGGCGACTTCGGCTTCCTGCTCGGCATCGGCCTGCTGCTCGCGTTCGCGGGTTCGATGAACTACGGCGAAGTGTTCGCGAAGCGTGCCGAACTCGCCAGCCTGCACTTCCCGGGCACCGACTGGGGCCTGCTGACCGTCGCCTGTATCTGCCTGTTCATCGGCGCGATGGGTAAATCGGCACAGTTCCCGCTGCACGTGTGGCTGCCCGACTCGATGGAAGGCCCGACCCCGATCTCCGCGCTGATTCACGCGGCGACGATGGTGACCGCCGGCATCTTCATGGTGTCGCGCATGTCGCCGCTGTTCGAACTGTCGGATACCGCGCTGTCGTTCATCACGGTGATCGGCGCGATCACGGCGCTGTTCATGGGTTTCCTCGGCATCATCCAGAACGACATCAAGCGCGTGGTCGCGTATTCGACGCTGTCGCAGCTCGGCTACATGACCGTCGCGCTCGGCGTATCCGCGTACCCGGTCGCGCTGTTCCACCTGATGACGCACGCGTTCTTCAAGGCGCTGCTGTTCCTCGGTGCGGGCTCGGTGATCATCGGCATGCACCACGACCAGGACATCCGCAACATGGGCGGCCTGCGCAAGTACATGCCGATCACGTGGATCACGTCGTTGATCGGCTCGCTCGCACTGATCGGCACGCCGTTCTTCTCCGGCTTCTACTCGAAGGATTCGATCATCGAGGCCGTGAAGGAATCGCATCTCGCGGGTTCGGGCTTCGCGTACTTCGCAGTGGTCGCAAGCGTGTTCGTGACGGCGCTGTACTCGTTCCGCATGTACTTCCTCGTGTTCCACGGCGAAGAGCGCTTCCGCAACCCGAAGCATCCTGAATCGCCGATGGGCATGGCGGCCGCGCACGGCCACGACGATCACGGCCACGGCCACGGTCACGACGACCACGCGCACGAACCGCACGAGACCCCGTGGGTCGTGTGGCTGCCGCTCGTGCTGCTCGCGATTCCGTCGGTCATCATCGGTGCGATCGCGATCGGCCCGATGCTGTACGGCAGCTTCTTCGAACATGGCGTGGCATTCGACAAGGTGATCTTCATCGGCGAAAACCACCCGGGCCTCGAAGAGCTGGGCAAGGAATTCCACGGCTGGGCCGCGATGGGCCTGCACTCGCTGACGACGCTGCCGTTGTGGCTCGCGATTGCCGGCGTCGTGGTCGCGTGGTTCCTGTACCTGAAGCGTCCTGAGCTGCCTGCCGTGATCCGCCGCGCGTTCGGCCCGATCTACACGCTGCTCGACAACAAGTACTACATGGACAAGATCAACGAAGTGGTGTTCGCCCGTGGTTCGGTGGCGATCGGCCGCGGCCTGTGGAAGGAAGGCGACGTCGTCGTGATCGACGGCCTCGTCAACGGCAGCGCCAAGTTCATCGGCTGGTTCGCCGGCGTGATCCGCTTCCTCCAATCCGGTTACATCTATCACTACGCGTTCGCCATGATCATCGGCATGCTGGGGCTCCTGACCCTGTTTGTAACGCTCGGCGGCAAATAAGGCGAGGGGACAAGAACAATGCACGCTTTTCCGATTCTCAGTACCGCGATCTGGTTGCCGATCGTTTTCGGCCTCCTGGTACTCGCGGTAGGTAACGACAAAAATCCGGGGACGGCCCGCTGGGTCGCGCTGATCGGCTCGCTGCTCGGTCTCGCGGTCACGGTCCCGCTGATCACGGGCTTCGACTCGAGCACGGCTGCGCTGCAGTTCGTCGAGCAGTCGACCTGGATCGAACGCTTCAAGATCTCGTACCACCTCGGCGTCGACGGCATCTCGATGTGGTTCGTCGTGCTGACCGCGCTGATCACGGTGATCGTCGTGATCGCCGCGTGGGAAGTGATCACCGAGAACGTCGCGCAGTACCTCGC
This sequence comes from Burkholderia sp. Bp8984, assembly GCF_003853755.1. Lineage (NCBI taxonomy): Bacteria > Pseudomonadati > Pseudomonadota > Betaproteobacteria > Burkholderiales > Burkholderiaceae > Burkholderia > Burkholderia sp. Bp8984. The sequence continues at coordinate 18,006 of NZ_QTQN01000029.1, read as the reverse complement.
GGCCTTCCTGATCCTGTCCGGGATCATGATAGGCGTGTTCTCGGCGGCTGACGGCCTGCTGTTCTACGTGTTCTTCGAGGCGACCCTGATCCCGATGTACATCATCATCGGCGTGTGGGGCGGCCCGAACCGCGTGTACGCGGCGTTCAAGTTCTTCCTGTACACGCTGGCCGGCTCGCTGCTGATGCTGGTCGCGCTGATCTACCTGTACACGCAGACGCATTCGTTCGACCTCGCGACGTGGCAGGGCGCCAAGATCGCGATGACGCCGCAGATCCTGCTGTTCATCGCCTTCTTCCTCGCGTTCGCGGTGAAGGTGCCGATGTGGCCGGTGCACACCTGGCTGCCGGACGCGCACGTGGAAGCGCCGACGGGCGGCTCGGTCGTGCTGGCGGCGATCATGCTGAAGCTCGGCGCATACGGTTTCCTGCGCTTCTCGCTGCCGATCACGCCTGACGCAAGCCACTTCCTGGCACCGGTCGTGATCACGCTGTCGCTGATCGCGGTGATCTACATCGGTCTCGTCGCGATGGTGCAGGCCGACATGAAGAAGCTGGTCGCGTATTCGTCGATCGCGCACATGGGCTTCGTCACGCTCGGCTTCTTCATCTTCAACCAGCTTGGCGTCGAAGGCGCGATCGTCCAGATGATCTCGCACGGCTTCGTGTCGGGCGCGATGTTCCTGTGCATCGGCGTGCTGTACGACCGCGTGCACTCGCGTCAGATCGCCGATTACGGCGGCGTCGTGAACGTGATGCCGAAGTTCGCGGCATTCGCGATGCTGTTCTCGATGGCCAACTGCGGCCTGCCGGGCACCTCGGGTTTCGTCGGCGAGTTCATGGTGATTCTCGCGGCCGTCCAGTACAACTTCTGGATCGCATTCGGCGCGGCATTCACGCTGATCCTCGGCGCGGCCTACACGCTGTGGATGTACAAGCGCGTGTACTTCGGCGCGGTCGCGAACGATCACGTTGCCAAGCTGAAAGACATCGGCCGTCGCGAATTCGTGATGCTGGCGGTGCTCGCCGCGTTCACGATGCTGATGGGCCTGTATCCGAAGCCTTTCACCGACGTGATGCACGTTTCCGTGGAAAACCTCCTCTCCCAAGTCGCGCAGTCGAAGCTGCCGCTGGCCCAGTAATCGCGAGCGGAGGAACTCAAGATCATGAACGCTCCTATGAATGTCCTGTTGCCTGACGCGCTGGTGATGGTCGCCATCGTCGTCGCATGGCTGAACGACACCTTTACCGGTGCCGCTGGCCGCCGCCTGACCTATCTGATCGCGGTGGTTTCGTCGGTCGTCGCCGGCGTGTGGTTCGCGGTGCAGGCGCTCGACCCGCAGCCGTACTACTTCTTCTCGCGGATGGTCGTCGTCGACTCGTTCGCGAGCATGATGAAGGCCGTCGTGTCGATCGGCTTCGCGGTCTCGCTCGTCTATTCGCGCAAGTACCTCGAAGACCGCGACATGTTCCGCGGCGACGTGTTCCTGCTGGGCATGTTCTCGCTGCTCGGTCAGCTGGTGATGGTGTCGGGCAACAACTTCCTGACGCTGTACCTCGGCCTCGAACTGATGTCGCTGTCGCTGTACGCGGTCATCGCGCTGCGCCGCGATGCCGCGCAGTCGAGCGAAGCCGCGATGAAGTACTACGTGCTGGGCGCGCTCGCGTCGGGCTTCGTGCTGTACGGCATCTCGATGCTCTACGGCGCGACCGGCTCGCTCGAGCTGGGCGAGGTGTACAAGGCGGTCGGCGGCAACACCGACGCGGCCGTGCTGATGTTCGGCGTGATCTTCATCGTCGCCGGTATCGCGTTCAAGCTCGGCGCCGTGCCGTTCCACATGTGGGTGCCGGACGTCTACCAGGGCGCACCGACCGCGATGACGCTGTTCGTCGGCGGCGGCCCGAAGGTTGCCGCGTTCGCGTGGGGCCTGCGTTTCCTGGTGATGGGCCTGCTGCCGCTCGCACAGAACTGGCAGACCGCGCTCGTGATCCTCGCCGCGCTGTCGCTGATCGTCGGTAACATCACCGGTATCGTCCAGCGCAACATCAAGCGGATGCTCGCGTATTCGGCGATCTCGAACATGGGCTTCGTGCTGCTCGGCCTGCTCGCCGGCATCGTGAAGGGCGACGCGGCCGCACCGGCGAACGCATACAGCTCGGCGATGTTCTACGCGATCGTCTACCTGATCACGACGCTCGGCTCGTTCGGCGTGGTGATGCTGCTCGCACGCCGCGATTTCGAAGCGGAAACGATCGACGACTTCAAGGGCCTCAACAAGCGCAGCCCGGTGTTCGCGTTCGTGATGATGGTCATGATGTTCTCGCTGGCAGGTATCCCGCCGACCGTCGGCTTCTACGCGAAGCTCGCGGTGCTCGAGGCGACCGTCAATGCGGGTCTCACGTGGCTGGCCGTGCTGGCCGTGATCACGTCGCTGTTCGGCGCGTTCTACTACCTGCGCATCGTCAAGCTGATGTACTTCGATGCACCGCAGGATACGACTCCGGTCACCGGCGATTTCTGCAAGCGCACGATCCTCGTGCTGAACGGCCTCGCGGTCGTCGTGCTCGGCCTGATCCCGAGCCCGCTGCTGACGGCCTGCCTGCAGGCGATTCGTCACACGCTGCCGCTGTAATGTCGGCAGCCGGCTGGTTCATCGTGCTGTTGGCGCTAGTCTGCGCCAACCTGCCGTTCCTGAACCAACGCCTCTTCGCCGTCGTGCCGATCGGTGCGACGAAGAAGAACGCGTGGGTTCGGATCGGCGAGCTGATCGTGCTGTATTTCGTCGTCGGCGCGCTCGGCTTCTGGCTCGAGTCGCGCGCCGGCAACCGCTTCGAACAGGGCTGGCAGTTTTACGCGATCACGTTCAGTCTCTTTGTCGTGTTCGCGTTCCCCGGCTTCACGTTCCAGTATCTCGTCAAACGACGCTGACGGCTTCGGCCGTCGCGCTCATTCTTGGAGCCGCCGATGGCCGAACTACCCAATCACGACGCCGCACTGACCGAAACCTGCCTCGAGAGCGAGGCGATTTTCGAAGGCTCGTTCCTCAAGCTGAAGCGCGATACCGTCCGTCTGCCGGACGGCAAGCAGGCCACGCGCGAATACGTCCAGCACCCGGGCGCGGTGATGGTGATCCCGCTGTTCGACGACGGCCGCGTGCTGATGGAAAGCCAGTACCGCTATCCGATCGGCAAGGTCATGGCCGAATTCCCGGCCGGCAAGCTGGATCCGAACGAAGGCGCGCTCGCCTGCGCGGTGCGCGAATTGCGCGAGGAAACCGGCTACACGGCACGCGAATACGTGTTCCTGGCCCGGATTCACCCGATCATTTCCTATTCGACCGAATTCATCGACCTGTATCTCGCGCGCGGCCTGACTGCCGGCGAGCGCAAGCTCGACGAAGGCGAATTCCTCGAAACCTTCACGGCGACGCTGCCCGACCTGCAGGAGTGGGTGCGCACGGGCCAGATCACCGACGTGAAGACGATCATCGGCACGATGTGGCTCGACAAGGTGCTGTCCGGCGCCTGGCCGCTGGGTCCGGTCGAGCAGCCCTGACGACGCGTCAGCGGCGGGTGGGGCGCCGCGTTACAATCGGGTGACGCGGTTGCTGGCCGGCCGCGCGATCCTGGTTTAGCACGATCGTTCACAAAAGCGCGTTTTGCGCTACACTCGTCACACGCCCTGATTCAGCATGAAGGTCCTCGATTTACAGTGCCCGCACGGCCATCGGTTCGAAGGCTGGTTCGCTTCCGCCGATGAGTTCGAAGCGCAGTTGTCCCGCAAGCTGGTCGAATGTCCGGTGTGCGGGACGACCGAGATCAACCGGATGCCGTCGGCGCCTCGCCTGAACCTGTCGGGCGCGACGCAGGCACAGCCGGCCGATCCGCGTGCGCTGCAGGCGCAGGTGATGCGCGCGCTGCGCGAGGTGCTGGAGAAGACCGAGAACGTGGGCGAGCGCTTCGCCGAGGAAGCGCGGCGCATCCATTACAACGAGGCGCCGGCACGCAGCATTCGTGGCGTCACGACGCCGGAGGATGCGCAATCCTTGGCCGAAGAAGGCATCGACGTGATGCCGCTGCCGATTCCTGCCGCGCTGAAAGAACCGCTGCAATGACGTATGCAGTGTGTCCTTGGCGGCCCGGACGGCCGCGGCCAGGAGACACTGCGCATGGATCTGGATTATTCCCCCGCCGACGACGCGTTCCGCGTCGACGTCCGCGCCTGGCTCGAGGCCAATCTGCCTCACGCACTGCGCGCCAAGGTACTCGATCACAAACGACTCGACCGCGAGGATTTCGCGAGCTGGCACCGGATTCTCGGCCAGCGCGGCTGGTCCGCGCCCGCGTGGCCGGCCGAATACGGTGGCCCGGACTGGAACGCGACGCAGCGGCACATCTGGGATGAGGAGTGCGCGCGCATCGGCGCGCCGACCGTGCTGCCGTTCGGCGTGTCGATGGTCGCGCCGGTGCTGATGAAATACGGCAGCGAAGCGCAGAAGCGCCATTATCTGCCGCGCATTCTCGACGGCACCGACTGGTGGTGCCAGGGCTACTCGGAGCCGGGCTCCGGATCGGATCTCGCATCGCTGCGCACGCGCGCCGAACGCCACGGCGATCACTACGTCGTCAACGGCCAGAAGACCTGGACGACACTCGGCCAGTACGCGGACATGATGTTCTGTCTCGTGCGCACCGATCCGGCGGCGAAGAAGCAGGAGGGCATCTCGTTCCTGCTGATCGACATGAAGACGCCCGGCATCACCGTGCGTCCGATCATCACGCTCGACGAGGATCACGAAGTCAACGAGGTGTTCTTCGAGGACGTGAAGGTGCCCGTCGAGAATCTCGTCGGCGATGAAAACCGCGGCTGGACCTACGCGAAATACCTGTTGGGCCACGAGCGCACCGGCATTGCACGCGTCGGCGCGTCGAAGCGCGAGCTCGCATTCCTGAAGCGCGTGGCGTCGAACCAGCGCAAGAACGGCAAGCCGTTGCTCGCCGATTCCGTATTTGCCGCGAAGATCGCGGCGCTCGAGGTCGAGCTGATGGCGCTCGAGGTGACGGTGCTGCGCGTCGTGAGCCGCGAGACGAGCGGCAAGGGGCCGGGCCCCGAGGCATCGATGCTGAAGATCAAGGGCACCGAGGTGCAGCAGGCGCTCACCGAGCTGATGTTCGAGGCGATCGGGCCGCTCGCCGCGCCATTCGATGTCCCGTTCCTCGAGGGCGAGCGCGAACACAGCAGCGCGGGCGACGACGATGCGGCGCCGCTCGCCGCGTACTACTTCAATTACCGGAAGACTTCGATCTACGGTGGTTCGAACGAGATTCAGAAGAACATCATCGCGCAGATGATCCTGGGGCTGTGATCAGGGAACGGAGACAACCATGGATTTCAGCTTTACCGACGAGCAGCAACAGTTCGCCGACGCGCTGCGCCGTTATCTCGGCGAGCAATACGGTTTCGACGCGCGCCAGGCCATCGTGCGCAGCGAGGCGGGCGTGTCGGATGCACAATGGAGCGCATTCGCGGAGCTGGGCCTGACCGCGCTGCCCGTGCCCGACGCACATGGCGGATTCGGCGGCGGCCCGGTCGACATGCTGGTCGCGATGCAGGAGCTCGGCCGAGCACTCGTGGTCGAGCCGTACTGGGCGACCGCGGTCGGTATCGAGGCGCTGCGCATCGCCGGGTCCGGCACGGGCGACGATGCCGCGCTGCTGGAAGCGGTCGCACAAGGGCAGAAGCGCGTTGCCGTTGCATTCCACGAACCGCGGGCGCGCTACGACCTGTACGAACTCGAAACGCATGCGCGCGAGCATGGCGGCACGTCCCGGCTGACCGGCATCAAGTCGATCGTTCAGCACGGCGCACAGGCCCATGTGTGGATCGTGCCCGCGCGCGTCGACGGCGGCGGAATCGGCCTGTTCGTCGTCGATCGCGATGCCGCGGGCGTGCAGCTCGTCGACTACCGGACGATCGACGGCCAGCGCGCCGCGACGATCGAGTTCAAGGAAACGCCCGCGCGGCAGTTGACGGGCGGCGCACGCGATGCGGCCGCACTCGAGCAGATTGCCGATTACGCGACCTTCCTGCTCTGCGCGGAAGCGGTCGGCGCACTCGACGAACTGAACCGCGCGACGGTCGAATACACGAAGACGCGCGAACAGTTCGGCGTGCCGATCGCGCGCTTCCAGGCGCTGCAGCACCGGATGGTCGACATGCTGATTCACGCCGAGCAGGCGCGTTCGCTGACCTACCTGGCCGCCGTGCGTTACGCGGGCGGCGACGCCGACGCGCGGCGCAAGGCGGTGTCGGCCGCGAAGGCGCGGGTCGGCGCGGCCGCGCGCTTCGTCGGCCAGCAGGCCGTGCAACTGCACGGCGGCATGGGCGTGACCAACGAGGTCGCCGCCGCACACCTGTTCAAGCGGCTGTCGATCATCGAGACGACCCTCGGCGACACCGATCATCACCTTGCGCGCATCGCGGCCCTGCCGGATTTCGCGCAGACCGACGCGGCATGACGGCGACGCGCGAGCGCGCTACAGGAGATAGACAGTGGGTATCAGTTACGAAGATCTGGAAGTCGGCAGTACGACCGAAATCGGCCGCTATACGTTCGAACCGGACGACATCAAGGCGTTCGCGCAACGCTACGATCCGCAGCCGTTCCACCTCGACGAGGAAGCCGGCAAGGCCTCGCCGTTCGGTGGACTGGTCGCGAGCGGCTGGCATACGTGTTCGGTGTTCATGAGCCTGCTCATCAAGAAGCTCGGGCCGGATTCGACCAGCATGGGCTCGCCCGGCATCGATTCGATCCGCTGGCTCAAGCCCGTGCGTGCCGGCGACACGATCACGATGTACCAGAAGGTCCACGACAAGCGCGTGTCGGCGAGCAAGCCCGATCGCGGCATCGTGTCGACGGAGTGGATCGGCCTCAACGGTGCCGGCGACACGGTGATCACCGTGCATACCAAGGTGATCTTCGGGCTGCGCCATCCGCAAGGAGCGGGTGCATGACGGACGTGACATTGCCGCTGATCGCGTCGACGCAAGCGCTGCTCGAGCGGGTCGGCGCGGAACCGCTCGCGAGCGGCTGGGTCGAGATCGACCAGCGCCGGGTCGACGGGTTCGCCGACGCGACCGGCGATCACCAGTGGATTCACGTCGATCCCGAGCGTGCGCGGCGCGAGTCGCCGTTCGGCGGCCCGATCGCGCACGGCTTCCTGACGCTGTCGCTGATTCCCGCGCTGATGACCGATGCGATGCGCTTCGAGCAGAAGATGGGCGTGAACTACGGACTGAACCGCGTGCGGTTCCTGAAGCCGGTGCCGGTCGGCGCGCGCGTGCGCGCGCTGTTCGCGGTGAAGGAGGCCGCGCAGGCCGCGCGGGGCGGCGTGCAGGTGACGTGGTCGGTGTCGATGCAGGTCGAGCGTCCGGATGCGCCGTTGCTCGTTTGTTCGGCGGAATTCATTACGCTGCACTACTTCTGATGCGCGCGGCGGCAGCGACGGATGCCGCTGCGTCGCAGGGCGCGCGGTGCTTCAGTGCTTCGCGTATTGCGTCGCGCCGAACAGCATCTCGCGTGCCTTGTCGTCCTGCAGCGGCTTGCGCAGCGACGCGAGTACTTCGACGCCGCGCTGCACGGCGGCACGCGCGGCAATGGCTTCATGCCAGCGCTTCACGTTCGGCAGTTCGTCGAGCACGATGCCCTGGTTTTGCCACGAACGCGTCCACGGGAACGTCGCAATGTCCGCGATCGTGTACGTGTCGCCCGCGAGATAGTCGGATTCGCCGAGGCGCTTTTCCATCACGTTGTACAGGCGTTTCGCTTCGTTCGTGTAGCGATTGACCGCGTACTCGATCTTCTCCGGCGCATACAGCCGGAAGTGATGCGCCTGGCCGAGCATCGGGCCGACGCCGCCCATCTGGAACATCAGCCATTCGAGCGTCGCGTAGCGCGCGGCCGGCTCGGTCGGCAGGAACTTGCCGGTCTTTTCCGCCAGGTAAATGAGGATCGCGCCGGATTCGAACAGCGAGATCGGCTTGCCGCCGGGGCCGTCCGCGTCGACGATCGCGGGGATCTTGTTGTTCGGGCTGATCTTCAGGAATTCGGGCTCGAACTGGTCGCCCGCACCGATATCGACCGGATGCGCACGATACGCGAGGCCTGTTTCCTCGAGCATGATGTGTACCTTGTGGCCGTTCGGGGTCGCCCAGCTGTAGACGTCGATCATCGTCAACTCCTTTATTGCATGCGCGAAAACGGCGCCGACAGGGCGCCGCGACAGGCGGTCATTAGAGCATGGATCGATGCGGGCTGCAGGCGACGGCAACGTGCGGCCACGCGCCTGCGCGCGCGTGTCGCCGAGGCGGCGGAACCGGCGTTCGAGCGGTGGCCGCGCGCCGGATCAGCGCTTGTAGCGCGGCTGGCGTTTCTCGAGAAATGCGGTAATGCCTTCGAACGCGTCCGCGTGATGCAGTGACGCGACGAAGTGATCGCGCTCGGTGCCGAGGTGCGTATCGAGCGGCTGCGCGGTCGCATCGTCGAGCAATGACTTGATGCGTGTCAGCGCGTTCGGCGAGATGCCGGCAAGCGAGTCGGCCCACGCGAGCGCGTCGGACAGCGCGGCACCGGGCGCGGCGAGCCGGTTGACGACGCCGAGCGCATGCAGGCGTTCGGCCGCGACAGGCTTGCCCTCGAACAGGATTTCGGCGGCGAGCGCTCGCGGCAGCGCACGTGCGAGGAACCACGAGCCGCCGCCGTCGGGCGTGAGGCCGACGCGTGCGTACGACATCACGAACTTCGCATCGTGCGCGGCAACGATCAGGTCGCACGCGAGCGCGAGCGAGAAGCCCGCGCCGGCCGCGGCGCCTTCGACGGCCGCGATCACGGGCTTCGTCGTTGCGCGCAGCGCCGTGATCCACGCGCCGAGCTGATCGATGCTGTCGGCCTGGTAGGACGGATCCTTCGAGCGGTTGTCGAGCAGCCGGTTCAGGTTGCCACCCGCGCAAAAGAAACGATCGGCCCCCGTGAGCACGACCGCGCGAATCGCGGGATCGCGCTCGGCGGTGGCGAGCGCTTCGACGCCGGCCGCATACATGTCGGGATGCAGCGCGTTGCGCGCGCCGGGATTGGACAGCGTGAGGACGAGCGTCGATTCGCTTTCGGGCGGACGCGAGGCCAGCAGTTCAGCACTCATGCGAGTGTGTCTCCATCGAATGGCGGGGTTGCGGCGCCGCATGTTGCGCGGGCTTGCGCGCCTACCCGTGAGGGTGATGCCGCAGCGGATGTATCGTTGTCTTGACGGACGCGAAACTGCTTTAGACTAGCACGAACGTGCTTTTCAGCGCGACGCATCCCGATGCGGCCGGCATCACTGTGGCCGCGCCTCAGCAACGAAGGAGACTCCGATGCTACAGCTGTGCGGTATTCCGTTGTCCAACTATTACAACAAGGTGAAGTTCGTCCTGCTCGAGCATGGCATCCCGTTCGAGGAATCGGCATGCGGTCTGCCGATCAACGATCCGGCACTGCTTGCCGATTCGCCGCTCGGCAAGATTCCGTTCCTGAAGACGGAAGAGGGCGCGCTGTTCGAGTCGCAGGTGATCATCGAGTATCTGGCCGCGCGTTTTCCCGACAAGGCCATTTTCCCGGCCGGGCCGTTCGCGGCCGCGAAGGTGCGCGAACTCGTCGAGACGCTCGAGCTGTATCTCGAATGGACCGCGCGCGAGGTCTATACGGAAGCGTTTTTCGGCGGCAAGGTCAGCGACGGGATGAAGGCGCACGTCGAGAAGCGCCTGCCGCGCGCGATCGATGCGTTCAAGCGGATGACGCAGTTCTCGCCGTACGTGCTCGGTGACACGTTCAGTCTTGCGGACATTGCCGCAGCGATCCACCTGCCGGTGATCGGGATGGCGACGAAGGCCGTCTTCGGCCGCGATTTCCTGCTCGACGCCGGCATCGACTGGAAGGCGCACGCTAAGCTGGTCGGCGAGCGGCCGGCCGCGCAGCGCGTGGCGGCCGATCGCAAGGCCTACGTCGAGGCGGCGAGCGCCGCGCGTTCGTAAGCGCGGTGCGGGCGCGATGTCGTGCCGCGCCCGGCTGCCGAGGCAAGCCTTACAGGCGCGCGAGCCGTTCGAGTGCGGATGCGAGCGTGCCTTCCTGCTTTGCAAAGCAGAAGCGCACGACGCCCGACTCGTGCGGCTCGTGGTAGAACGCCGACACCGGAATCGCCGCCACGCCGATTTCCGATGTGAGCCACTTCGAGAATTCCGCTTCGGGCAGATCGCTGATCGCCGAATAGTCGACGCACTGGAAGTACGTGCCGGTGCACGGTAGCAGCTTGAAGCGCGTGCGCTCGAGGCCGGCGCGGAAGAAGTCGCGCTTCTTCTGGTAGAAGCCGGCCAGCGTCAGGTACGGCGCCGGATCGCGCAGGTAGTCGGCGAGCCCGATCTGCATCGGCGTGTTCACCGTGAACACGTTGAACTGATGGACCTTGCGGAACTCCGCGGTCAGCGCGGCAGGCGCCGCGACGTAGCCGACCTTCCAGCCCGTCACGTGGTAGGTCTTCCCGAAGCTCGACACGATGAAGCTGCGCGCGGCCAGGTCCGGGTAGCGCGCGACGCTCTCGTGCCGCGCGCCGTCGTAGACCATGTGTTCGTACACTTCGTCCGACAGGATCAGCACGTGGGTGCCGCGCACGATCTCCTCGAGCCTGCGCATGTCGGCCTCGCGCCACACGGTGCCGGTCGGGTTGTGCGGCGTGTTGATCATGATCATCCGCGTCTTCGGCGTGATCGCGGCGGCCAGGCGATCGAACGGGATCGCATAGTCGGGCGCTTCCAGCGTGACGAACACGGGTTTGCCGCCGGCCAGTTCGATCGAAGGCAGATAGCTGTCGTAGGTCGGTTCGACGACGATCACTTCGTCGCCGGGATGCACCGCGCACAGGATCGCCGTCAGCAGGGCCTGCGTCGCGCCGGCCGTGACCGTGATCTCGGTGGCCGGATCGTAGCGCCGGCCGTAGACCTGCGCGATCTTGTCGGCGATCGCATCGCGCAACGGCGCGACGCCGGCCATCGGCGGATACTGGTTGTGACCGTTGCGCATCGCGGCCGCGACCGCGTCGACGATGCGCGGGTCGCAGTCGAAATCCGGGAAGCCCTGGCCGAGGTTCACGGCGCCTTTCTCGGCGGCGAGCGCGCTCATCACCGTGAAGATCGTCGTGCCGACGTTCGGCAGGCGCGAGGGGAAAACGGGAGTCGTAGGCATGTCGGTAGGAGCGTTCATCGATACGGTCGCAAGCGGGTGGCGCCGGGCTCGTCAGGCCGGCGTGGTGGTGGGGGCCGACGCGGCATCGAGCGCGCAGGCTTCGGTAAATGGCGCGGGCTGCGCGATCCGGAAGCCGAAGTCGCGTGCGGTGCGCTTCGCGAGCTTGAGCAGCGCACGGTCCTTCGACACGAGCCAGTCGGCCTGCGCGGCGCGCGCGAGCTCGAGAAACTTCTGATCGTCGCGGTCCTTGCACTTCGGCAGCGGCGGCGCGTCGGCGTCGACGGGCGGCGGCTCGACGAGGCGCGTCAGGCGGGCGACGGTCGCGAGCGCTTCGGCCTTGTCGATCGCGCGCGCCTGGAACTGCGGATAGTCGAGCACGAGCTCGAGTTCGTTCAGGCAGCGGCCGTCGATCACGGCGGCCAGCGTGCCGCGTTCGAGCGCAGCCCGGATCGGGCGGGTGGCCGGGTCGTCGAATACGAGTATGTCGATCCAGACGTTCGAGTCGAGCACGACGCGATGTGCGGCATGCGGGGCGAGGGAGCGGGTCATTCGTTACAATCGGTGGTTTTCGTCTGACCGCAAGGCACGGCGTGCCAGCGAGCCTCTATGATAATCGTTCTCTCCCCAGCCAAATCCCTCGACTACGATACGCCCGCCCACGTCCCGTCTTACACGAAGCCTGCATTCGTCGACGATGCGTCGGAACTGATCGACGGCCTGCGCAAGCTGTCGCCGCAGGATATCTCGACGCTGATGGACATCTCCGATCCGCTCGCGCGGCTGAACTTCCAGCGCTACGCGGACTGGTCGCCGACCTTCACGACGGCCAATGCGAAGCAGGCGGTGCTCGCGTTCAACGGCGACGTGTACGAAGGGTTCGATGCCAAATCGCTGTCGGCCGCCGATCTCGACTATGCGCAGCAGCATGTGCGCGTGCTGTCGGGCCTGTACGGGCTGCTGCGCCCGCTCGACCTGCTGCAGCCGTACCGGCTCGAGATGGGCACGCGTTTCGCGAACGCGCGCGGCAAGGATCTGTATGCGTTCTGGGGCGACCGCATCACGCGGGCACTGAACGAGCAGCTCGAGACGCGCAGCGGCGCGGCACGTGTGCTGGTCAACTGCGCGTCGACCGAGTACTTCAAGTCGGTCAAGCCGAAACTGCTGGCCGCGCCGATCGTCACGCCGGTGTTCGAGGACTGGAAGGGCGGCCGCTACAAGATCATCAGCTTCCATGCGAAACGCGCCCGTGGCCTGATGGCGCGCTATATCGTCGAGAACCGCATCTCCGAGCCGGCCGCGCTGAAGGATTTCGCGGTGGAAGACTACGCGTTCGATGCCGCTGCGTCGAACGATTCGACTTACGTATATCGCCGGCGAATCGGCGAGTGACCGAGCCGGCCGTTCACGAGACGGCCGGTGCATGCATGAGGCCGGACACGTGGCAGACCGCCCGCTCCGGTCGCAATTGGAGAGACAGATGACCCTTTCGATCACCAGCAATTTCGACGCAGGCGCCGTCGACGTCGTGTCGTGCGATAGCCCGGACGCGATCCGGCTGCGCATACGTGGCGACAACCGCTCGGAATTCGCGCAATGGTTCTACTTTCGCCTGACGGGCGCGCGCGGCGAGCGGTGCGTGATGTCGTTCGAGAATGCAGCCGAATGCGCGTATCCGTCGGGATGGCGCAACTACAGTGCAGTCGCGAGCTACGACCGGGTCGACTGGTTCCGCGTGCCGACGACATTCGACGGCAAGACGATGACCATCGACCATGCGCCCGAGTTCGACAGCATCTACTACGCGTATTTCGAGCCGTACTCGGAAGAGCGCCATGCGGCGTTCCTCGGCGCGGTTCAGCAATTGCCGCAGGCGAGCGTCGTCGAACTCGGCCGCACGGTCGAAGGCCGTCCGATGTCGCTGCTGACGCTCGGTACGCCGGAAGTCGACGGGGCACCGAAGAAGAAGGTATGGATCATCGCGCGCCAGCACCCGGGCGAGACGATGGCCGAGTGGTTCGTCGAAGGGCTCGTCAAGCGGCTGGCCGGATGGGGCGACTGGGCGGGCGATCCGGTGGCGCGCAAGCTGTACGACCGCGCGACGTTCTACATCGTCCCGAACATGAATCCGGACGGCAGCGTGCACGGCAACTTGCGCACCAACGCGGCGGGCGCGAACCTGAATCGCGAGTGGATGGAGCCCGATGCCGAGCGCAGCCCCGAAGTGCTGGCCGTGCGCGATGCGATCCATGCGATCGGCTGCGACATGTTCTTCGACATTCACGGCGACGAAGATCTGCCGTACGTGTTCGTTGCGGGTTCGGAGATGCTGCCGAGCTTTACCGAGCAGCAGGGCAGAGAGCAGACCGCGTTCATCGAAGCGTTCAAGGTCGCGAGCCCGGATTTCCAGACCGAGCACGGCTATGCGGCGAGCAAGTACAAGGAAGACGCGCTCAAGCTCGCGTCGAAGTACATCGGCCATCAGTTCGGCTGCCTGTCGCTGACGCTCGAGATGCCGTTCAAGGACAACGCGAACTTGCCCGACGAGCGGGTCGGCTGGAATGGCGAACGGAGCGCGGCGCTTGGCGCTGCAATGCTGGCGGCAATCCTGGTGCACGTCGAGACGTTCGCGTAAGCGCATCGTCGTCGATATGAAAAAGCCGGCGCATCGCATGATGTGCCGGCTTTTTGGCTTCTGTCGTTGCCGCTCCGCCGTATCAGGACTTCTTCGCGGTTTTCTTCTTCACGGCATTCTTCTGGCCGCTGGATTTTTTCGTTGCGACGGCTTTCTTGCCGGTGCGGCCGGATGCCTTGGCCTTCACCTTGCCGCGGTGTGACTTGCCGTTGAACTTCTTCGTCGACGACGACGGACGCTCGACGCGCGGCTTCAGCGGCGGCACGGGATCGTTCCAGCTGAACGCAAGCATTTGCTGACCGACGTAGCCGCAGCGGAATTTCAGCGGTGTCGGGTCGCTGCCGTCGCTGTGGACGCCAAGGCCATCCACGGTAACGATGTTGTCGACCTTCACGCGCTGCTTGCCCTGATCGAACGAATCGTTCCACGGCGTGATCGTCGCCTTGCCGTTTTCGAACGCGTTCGGCGCGAAGTCGACGCGATCGAAGGCCGACGACGTGCTGGCGATGAAGCTGCCGTGCGCCGCACAATCGGCGACGATCGGATCGGCGTGCATCTCGTTGACGAATTTGTTGATCAGTTCGGAGCGCTGGTCGAGGAGGTCGGCGAATACCGGTGCCGGAAGCGCAAGCGACAGGCCCGCGACACAGGCCGCCAGCTTGCCGAGCGCCCGGAAAATCCGGAGCGAGGCAGGTGAGCTGTCCATCTGGTTATTGGTGAGGAGCAAATGAGGCATCGGGCACGTATAGATGCCCGATGAAGATCAGGAGTTCAATCTTAGCGTAAAAAAGTTGTGCGGCAGTAGGCGTTGCACTCTCCCGCGCTGCGCAAACGGATCGCCGCGCGCACCGTTCGCATCGGGGCCGGCGCGTTCAGGCGCGCGGGCCGCCGAGGCGATAGCGCCGAACGTCGAACGTCGTGACCCACGCCGGACGATAGACAGCGATGAGCGCAGTGGCCATGCCGGTGAACCACGCTTCGCCGAGCGCGAGCAGCGCTGTGTTCAGCAGATAGCCGGCGGGAATCACGACGGGCACGCCGTCCGCGAGCGCGAGCTGGACACCGGCCGCGGCCGCGGCGACCGAGACGATCGCGATGGCCGGTGACAGGAACCCCTGGCCGATGATGAACGATGCGAGGTTGTGGGGGAGCCACGCGATCGCGGCGCGTTGCAGCAACGCGGACACGGCGACCGGTAGCGCGCCGTAGATCAGATAGGTGAGACCGATGCCTTGCCACGGCGCATCGAAGACGATCGCGGCGACGGCCGTGACGGCACCCATCGCGATCAGCGCAAGCGTCCAGTCGAACAGCGTGACGAGCAGCGTCGCGCCGAGCAGGTGCATGACGATGCCATCTTCGAGCCACGCATTCGAGGCCCACAGCACCGTGATCGCAGTGACGAGCGCGAGCCACACGTGCTGGAGCGTTGCGTCCTGCAGCCGGACGAAGGGACGATTCCAGAGCGCGAGCACGAGCAGCGCCACGGCGGCGATCCAGCCACCGATGCCAACCCAGAGCGGAAGCGGTGTGAAAAGAAAACCCATGGGTCCATATTACTCGTTGAGCATCAAAGGTGGGAATCCGCACATGTCGACCGTCGCAATATCGAGACTGTCCGATCAGCGGTCGCGCCGAAACCGCGCCCGCGGTTCGGCCGCGAGCGGCAGGTCGCGAGTGCTGGTGTCCGCGGCAGGCAGCGGGTATGGACGGTCGTTCCGTTGCTTGCGCAGGGGGACCGGGCCGCGTTCGCCGATGACGGGCTTGCTTGCACGATCGCGGTTCGCCAGCAGCACCTCGAGATGGGGCGACAGCCAGCCGTTGTAGATCGCGACTGCGGCAGCGCGGTTTGCCGCGCCCAGCTGCTGGAAGATGCTGGCGAGGTGGATCTTCACGGTGCCTTCGCTGATGCCGAGCGTGCGGGCGATCATCTTGTTGGTGCTGCCCATATGGACGAAGCGCATGATCTGCGCCTGTCTAGGCGACAGGAGGCTGCTTGGCGGGCGGCGCGGCAGCGATCCGGCGAGCGTCTGGAAATGGGCATCGTGACGCGCCGCGGCGGCGGAAGGCAGGAGGCTGAGCGCGATCGGCGGGATGTAATGGCCGCCCAGCAGAACCATTTCGAGCGCCCGCACGATCAGGTGCGGCCGTGTGGAGTGCGGGATCACGCCCGCGACGCCGTAGTTGTAGAAGCGCTGGATGGCCTCCGGCGTGGATTCGTCGATCAGCACCGCGGCGGGCGTCGGCGAGCAGGCGCTGCAGAGCGCCTGGAGTTCGCTGTGCCGCCCGACGTCCAGCCAGTCGATGGCAACGAGGTCGAAACGCTGGGTGCGCAGCAGCCGGCGCGCCTGGAAACCATCGGGTGCATCGTTGATGCGGGCGTGACGGTCGATCTGCCGCAGCAGGGCTTTCAGTCCGTCACGCCGTTCGGCGTCTGAGTTAAGCACCAGGAACCGCATATTCAACCTCCGTAAGGTGAGTCATTGAGCTGCCGTCGGCATGGGGTGGCTCCGATAATGACAAAAACCTTACACGATGTCTGCTTGGCTGAAAGGATTAGGAAAAGTCTGAAATTTCGCGTGAGGGAAATGCGGACGAAAAAAAGCCGCTCCGGCAGGAACCGGGAGCGGCTTCGTTGGGCAGGCTCAGCGGGCCTGCCTTGCATGATCAGTGAAAGTGCGGCTGGGCGGGCGATGCGTCTTCCGGCATTTCCGCGTGGACGATCTCGCCGAGCGGATCCGCATAGAGCGGCACGCCGCAGTCGTCGCAGTACTCGGGCTCGAAGCGGCCTGCGTGCCGGCGGACGTCGGTTACGCCGCATTCCTTCAACAGACTCACGATCTCCTCGAGCGGCCCTTCGATCGGGGCTTCGCCTTCCAGCGTCGCGCTGTCGATCGACACGTCGCCGTTCTCGCGACCGTACAGCGGCCACACGACGCCATAGATCACGTCGTTGCTGGCACGTCGCGTGAAGCCGACGCGATACTCGTCGATCCGGCGCTCGCCGAAGCCCGCGACCACCGCGCGCAGCTCTTGCGGTGCCGCACCAAGTGTGTCGAAAAGATAACGGATGGCCGTTCGGACCGTGTGCGGACGGATGCGCTCGTCCGCATCGCGGCAGGCCGAGTAGTACGCGTCCGGAAGCAGGCATTCGAACTCGCAGCCGGGCAGGGCAGCCGACAGGTTCGGGCCGCCCTGGGCAGTCCATTGCTCGAGACACTGGCCGCGTTCGATCCGGTTGCCGTGTTCTTCCTCCTGCCAGCGAAACAGCGGTGCGCCGGCCGGCGCGGCGACGACGGCGAGCAGGAAGCGTGGGTCGGCCAGGATCGGTGAGGTTTCGGGCAGGTCGCCGAAGCTGAGCTTGGCTGCGTGCTGGCCGAGCGCCGCGTGTGCGAGCTGCTGGGCGAGCCGATAGGTCTCGACGTGGTGACGCGGCAACTGGTCGATGCTGTACAGGAACGGGGCCAGCCCGACGAGCGTGCCGGTGGCGAGCACGTGCGCCTGCAGGTGCGTGCGCAGTGCGTCGGCGACGTCGCCTTTCAGCGGGCCCGACGGAATCATGTAGCGCGTCCAGGCGAGAACGGGAACGGCGACCAGCAGCGCATCGTACGGCTGGCCGTCGTGTTCGATCACCATCGATTCGCTATGCGTCTCGGCCATGTCGGCGAGCGCGCCATAGGCGTCTGGGTGGTTCTGCTGCAGATGGTCGAGTGCTGCGTCGAGCGTGGTCTGGTTGCCGTTGCGAACAATCTTGGCAAGCAGCGCATCGAGCTTCGCTTCCCAGAAGCGATCCTCGATGCGACTGCCCGAGGCGAAGAGCGCAAGCGACAGGCCGACCAGTTTGTCGGCGTCGGGGGGGAGGCGTTTGGCGATTCGCTGGCGCATATTAAATACGTATAGAAAGAGGCGAAGAACCTCACATTCTAGTCCGTTCTTTGCGCCATAAGCGGTCTCGTGCTCCGGCATGGCCGGAAGGCCGAATCGGCGGGGATGAAAGAAAAATCCATCGAACCCCTTGCGCGATTGCCGGCAGGTGCTTAGAATCACGCCTCTTTCGCGCTAACGGAAACGCGGCGCGGGAGAAGAAGGGAAGCGGTGCTGTCGG